>CACZPG010000207.1 GCA_902782965.1 uncultured Lachnospiraceae bacterium | reverse complement strand
GGTTATCTTGCCGCTTTTGTTTACTTTTGCAACGTTTGGATTATCGGATTCCCACGCTAACTTTCGATGGGTGCTGACTTTCTTGCTTCCGGGCTTAAGCGTTGCCTTGAGCTTAACGGATTTTCCGCTTTTCAGTTTTACCTTGGTCTTATTAAGTTTGACCTCAGTGTTGTTTGTCTTTTTGCCGCCTTTGGTGGTTGCGTGGATTGTTTTTGAAACTGACAGTGAATCATTTCCATCCACTGCTACGATAATGAACTTATAATAGGTTCCTTTCTTCAGCTTCTTTACATTGTAGGAAGCTCCCTTAACAGTTGCAATTTTCGTATATTTATTTTTGTTTCCGCATTTGTTTCCGTAGATGACATATTCTTTGGCGTTTTTAACCTTTGTCCAGGAAAGCTTAATTGAGTTGTTGGACTTTGAAACACCCTTGGCTTTAAGAGGAGCAAATGTAGAACCTTCCAGGTCTTTGTCATTTTTCGCATTAAGTATATTATTTTCAACTTCCTTAAGGAGCGGCATAGTAGTTTCGGTCGACTGATCCTGGGTCTTATCCTGAGTCTGAGTCGTTGGTGCGGCCTTATCATCTGTTGGCGTCGGTTCTGCAGGCTTATCCTTCCATATAGCTTTTATAGTAGTATCACCGTCAACGCTGATGCCAGCTCCAACCTCGCCCTTGTCCCATTTATCGAATTCTTTACCTTCGGGAGCAGTAAATGTACAATCAGGAAGTTTATATTCCTTGTTTTCGGTTGCTGTAGCTTCAGCCATTGTCCCGCTTCCGCCATTTGGATCAAAGGTTACGGTATATTTATGTAATGGTCTGATACTTAAATTTTTAGCGATGCTTTTTCCATCAGACTCAATAACTGTCTTAAAATCTGAACTGACCGTAGCTCCTTCGGGTTTTTCAATGAGCATATCGTCGCCCAGAGTTATCTTTCCTGCTGTGTAAATAGCACGGTAGTCAGAATCAACTTTGAGGGTTCCGCCATTTATGAAAATGTCAGCTTTTTCACCCAATATTCCATCACTGTAGCCATTATAACCGTCGAAGGTTGAAATGTTTATATCACCGCCGTTAACAGTCATTTTATCGCCTAACATGATTCCGCAGCAGCTTTCTCCCTGACTGTCAACTTTAAGTTTTCCGTCATTTACTGTCAGATCCGGAGTATATATACCGGAGCAAAGAGCGCCATCGCAATATGTACTTACTTCTCCGCTATTAATGGTCATTGAAATCTGCGCAGAAATGGCTGCGCTTTCATCTTCAGATTTAGTTTCAGCGATAACAGTTCCACCGTCAACTGTGAGTCTTGAAACATCGAAACCTGCATCGGTTTTGCTTATCGTGTTAATTTTACTATTTTTTATTGTTACATTATTTCCGTTCAGACCGGTGAAATTTCCTGTCATGGAAATGTCGGCATCTTCGAAGGTAATTTGCGCAGATGGGGTGTTAATACCTATATCTGCACCACTGATCTCGGCTTTACCTGAAATAGTCAGATCCTGGATCTGGTTATATATTGTGATTGATTTTTTATATTCAATCGTAGGGATTATACCGATTAAAGAAGCATTATTAAATATAAGCTTATTTGCCTCGGAGTCATAACTTACAGTTCCGTTGTCAAGTATATCGTTCTTATTAATATCCGTAACCTGAACATTTCCTATCCAGAGCTTGTATTCTGCATCCAGACGTTCTCTTGGGATTTCAACAGGATAGCTGGCGTAATCAGTTACATTTCCGCCAATTATATCTTCGGCAATCAAATAAACTTTATAGTCGCTTCCCCATTTAGTGATATCCAGATCTTTAGGCATGGTAAATGTACCAACACCTCTACTGTTAAGAGAGCCCCCCAGGTCCAAAGGAATATGGTACAGCATCTTGGCATTTGATTTATTTCCGGCAGTATAGGCTTTATCCATAATCATGACGGAAACCTGGTTGATGTTTATTCCATGATTACCTCCAAAGGAATATGGTACAGCTATTGTTGAGCCATAAGCAGCTACTTGCTGATTCCTATCAAGACCAATTGTCAGATCGTTATCTATGAGTGTCAGCTTATATACTGCACCATTCTCACCGGGGCTTCCGGATGCAAGAGTAGAGTAAAGTATGGATGAAAGATCTATATTTAATGCAGGACTTACACCTATTTCAAATGATCCATATGTTCTGCTTAGATTTCCTTCACCTGAGACAGTATAATTAGCATCCCAATTTTTATTATGATCATAAATTTGAGTTGGGGTACGTATCCACCAATTCACCGGTGAATCGGAAAAAATCTTCAAGTGATTTATATTTTCATTAGTAGTGTTATTAGAATAACCAAAGGAAGTATTTTGAACATCTTCTAAATCAAGTAGAAATATTTTAGCATCATCCGCAACTGTGGTCTTAGATATGGCTGCTTTTTCAAGCGTAGTAAAGTTGCTATCTCCATTTAAAAAGCCGTCACCATTAAGCTTCTGGTTTAAAGAGCAATCACTCCATTTATTGGTACCGGTGGTAGACTCAAATGTAGAATTAAAAAGAATTGTATCACAGTCCAGAAGCAGGGTAGGACTATCAGCAAAGTCCGTGGTTTTGGGGGCGAGGACACGGTATTTTACAGGATGGGTATTGTATTTTCCAAACCATACATAGCTTCCGGTCCAGGCTTTATCATTCTCTCCGGACTCCGGAACCTTTATACCATCAGTGCCAATACCTACAACAATCCTGCTTCCCGCATTTGAAACTATAGGGCTGGCGATAGCAGGTACAATGGACAGCATCAGGCCGGCAGATAGAATGATCGACATTATCTTATTTCTTAATTTAATTCCTTTTGACATAAAAACTCCTTTCCGGCTCAATAGGTTTTGAATAAAAGTATATAGATTATACTATATTTAACTCTTGATGACAAAAACTATGCCGCTGAATTTGTCAGGAATTTATATGCCCGTTAAATTCAATAGGAATGTACAAGTCCGTTAAGATTATTAGGAATCTATATGCCCATTGAAATCATCAGAAATTATGTTAGAATTAGGCCATATGAGAAGTATTGACGATTATTGAAAGT
>CACZPG010000206.1 GCA_902782965.1 uncultured Lachnospiraceae bacterium | reverse complement strand
TATATGCAATACGCAGTAAAGGAGAATCAAATTGAAGCATCTCGGAATTGATATCGGTTCAACAACCGTGAAAATTGCAATAATCGATGAACAAAACAAAATATTATACTCAGAATACAAAAGACATTTCGCTAAGATAAAGGAGACTCTCAGAGAGCTTCTTGAAAACGCCATCAAGGAAATAGGTGATAACGAAGTTTCTGCTGAGATTACGGGTTCCGGTGGACTCGCCCTTTCAAATGTAATCGGCGTGCCCTTCGAACAGGAAGTGGTATGTGTATCTACCGCCCTTAAGACCTTTGCACCTAAAACAGAGGTTGCAATAGAACTAGGTGGTGAAGATGCAAAGATTATCTATTTCTCTAAACACGGAATCGAGCAGAGAATGAATTCCGTCTGCGCCGGAGGTACTGGTTCTTTTATCGACCAGATGGCTGCTCTTCTGATGACAGATGCTTCAGGCCTTAATGAGATGGCCAAAGATTACGATACGATTCATCCGATAGCTGCACGTTGCGGAGTATTCGCAAAGACTGATATTCAGCCACTTATCAACGAAGGTGCAACCAAACCAAATCTTTCCGCATCGATTTTTCAGGCCGTTGTAAATCAGACCATATCCGGTCTTGCCTGCGGTAAGCCTATCAGAGGTCATGTTGCCTTCCTTGGAGGACCACTTCATTTCCTGGATCAGCTTAGAGTTCGTTTCATAGAAACTCTTAATCTGGATGATGAGCATAGCATTATACCTGACAATTCTCATCTTTTTGCTGCTACAGGAGCTGCTCTTCATGCAACTGAAGAATCTACTATAACACTTCAGAATCTGGCAGAAATGCTTACTCCTGATCTTAAGATTGAGATTGAGGTTAATCGTCTGGATCCTCTTTTCGAGGATGAGAAGGCTTACAAAGAATTCTCCGACAGAATGTCAAACTATAAGATTAAAAGAGGCGAACTTTCATCTTATACCGGAAATGTATATCTTGGTATTGATGCCGGTTCCACAACCACCAAACTCGCTTTAATCGGCGAACAGGGTGAACTTCTATACGATTTCTACAGTAACAATAACGGAAGTCCGGTTAATACAACCATCAAGGCTATGAAAGAGATATACAGCCTTCTTCCACCAACAGCTAAGATTGCCGGAAGCTGCTCCACAGGTTACGGTGAAGCTCTTCTTAAATCCGCATTTAACCTCGATTATGGTGAAGTAGAAACCATTGCACATTATACTGCTGCTGCTTTCTTCAATCCGGAAGTTGATACAATTCTGGATATCGGTGGTCAGGATATGAAATGTATCAAGATCCGTGAGGGAGTAGTTGATAATGTAATGCTTAACGAATCCTGCTCTTCAGGATGCGGTTCCTTTATCGAGACCTTCGCTAATTCTCTGGATTATAAGGTTCAGGACTTTGCTAAGATTGCTCTCTTCGCAAAGAGCCCTATCGATCTGGGTTCAAGATGTACCGTATTTATGAATTCCAAAGTTAAACAGGCCCAGAAAGAAGGTGCTTCTGTCGAAGATATCTCTGCAGGACTTGCTTATTCAGTAATCAAGAATGCTCTTCTCAAGGTTATCAAGCTTACAGATCCTAAGCAGCTGGGAACTCAGATAGTTGTTCAGGGTGGAACCTTCTATAACGATGCAGTGCTTCGTGCATTCGAGCTTGTATCCGGCGCCAAGGCAATACGTCCTGATATTGCCGGAATAATGGGCGCTTTTGGAGCAGCTCTTATAGCAAGAGATAATTACGAAGAAGGTTTCTCTTCCACCACGCTTCCAAGTGAAGATGTAAATGCGCTCACTTACGAAACCCAGATGGCAAGATGCGGCGGATGTACCAACAACTGTCTGCTTACAATAAATAAATTCACCGGCAACAGAAGATTCATTACCGGTAACAGATGCGAGAAAGGACTCGGTCTTAAGAAGAATTCCGAAAATCTTCCTAACCTGTATGATTATAAATTCAATCGAATATTCAGCTATGAACCTCTCAGTAAAGAGAAAGCTGTTCGTGGTGAGATAGGTGTTCCGAGAGTTCTGAACATGTATGAGAACTATCCTTTCTGGTTCACTTTCCTTACAGAACTTAAGTACAGAGTTATTCTCTCACCTAAATCTGACAAGAACATTTATCAGCTTGGAATAGAATCTATACCAAGTGATACAGAATGCTATCCGGCTAAGATCAGTCACGGTCACGTAATGTGGCTTATTAAGAACGGCCTTAAAACCATCTTCTATCCATGTATTCCATATGAGATGAACGAAACTCCGGATGCAAATAATCATTATAACTGTCCTATTGTTACTTCATATTCAGAGAATATAAAGAACAATATGGAAGAAATAGAAACCGAACATATCACTTATATACGACCTTTCCTCGCACTGGATAACAAACTGGCGCTAAAGGATCGTATGTTCAGAGAATTTTCAAAATATACAGATATCACAAAGGAAGAGATCAATAACGCTATTGATAAAGCCTATGAAGAAGCAGCCTCAGTAAAACGGGATGTACGCAAAAAAGGCGAAGAAACCCTTAAGTATCTCGAAGAGAACAATAAGGTGGGAATAGTTCTTGCCGGTCGTCCATATCATGTTGATCCTGAAATCAATCATGGTATTCCGGAACTTATCAATTCGTATGGTGTTGCCGTATTATCAGAAGATTCCATTTCTCATCTCAGCGATGTGGAAAGACCTCTGATTGTATCAGACCAGTGGATGTATCATTCAAGACTTTATAAGGCTGCCAACTATGTAAAGAGAAGAACCAATCTCGAACTCGTTCAGCTCTTCTCCTTCGGCTGTGGTCTTGATGCCGTAACAACAGACTGCGTAAAGGACATCCTGTCCAATTCCAACAAAATATATACAGTTCTTAAAATAGATGAGGTATCTAATCTGGGAGCTGCAAGAATCAGAATAAGATCACTGATGTCTGCAATGAAAGTACGAGAGAAGAAACACTTTATGCCTGTCGAATGTTCTACAGCTATCAACAGGGTTGAGTTTACAAAGGATATGAGAAGCGAATATACAGTTCTCTGTCCTCAGATGTCTCCTATTCACTTCAAAATGCTTCAGGCTGCTATGATACACTTCCATGTAAATTTTGTTATGCTGCCTGACGCAACTAAAGCTACAATCGATGAAGGACTCAGGTTCGTTAATAATGACGCCTGCTATCCATCCATCATTGTTGTCGGCCAGTTAATGGAGGCTATACAATCAGGAAAATATGATATAAATAAACTGGCGGTAGCAATCACACAGACCGGTGGCGGCTGCCGTGCAACCAATTATATCGGATTTATAAGACGAGCTTTAGAGAAATCCGGATATGGTCAGATTCCGGTTGTATCCATCAGTGCCCAGGGACTTGAAAAGAATTCCGGTCTAAAGATCAACCTTAAGGGTCTTAAGGCCTGTATGCATGCAGTAATGTATGGCGATCTCTTCATGAGGGTTGTATACAGAACCCGCCCATACGAAAAGGTTCCGGGATCAGTAAACAGGCTTCATAAAAAATGGGAAAAAATATGTATCAGAGATATAGAAAGAGGTTCAAGAAACTTCAGACACATTGTCAGGGATATCGTAAGAGATTTTGATAATATCCCGCTTGATGAATCTGTAATTAAACCAAGGGTCGGAATTGTAGGAGAAATCCTTGTAAAATTCCTTCCTTCAGCTAATAATCATCTGGTTGATCTCCTTGAGCAGGAAGGTGCCGAGGCTGTAATGCCGGATCTTCTGGACTTCCTCTTCTACAGTGCATATAACAGTAATTATAAATACGAATACCTTGGCAAGACCAAAAAATCTGCCAAGATAAGCAATATGCTGATAAAGATGCTGGAACAGTTAAGATCTCCTATGTCAAAAGCTCTGAGAGAAAGCAAGAGATTCGAACCACCTACACCAATCGCAACCATAGCAAGCTATGCCCGTCCTATTGTATCTATAGGAAACGAAACCGGCGAAGGATGGTTCCTTACAGGAGAAATGGTTGAACTTATTAAAGAAGGCGCTCCAAACATCGTATGCTGTCAGCCTTTTGCCTGTCTGCCAAACCATATAATAGGAAAAGGCGTAATCAAGAAGCTGCGAACAGTTTATCCGGACGCCAATATCACTCCTATCGACTTTGACCCGGGAGCATCTGAGGTTAATCAGATCAACCGAATCAAGCTTATGCTTGCCGCAGCCAGGGAGAATCTGGATAACAAATAAATGCAAATAATCAAACAAGTTATATTTTAGAAAGAATAGTATAGATCATGATAAGATTTACCGAAGACAGATTATCCGTTGCCGAATATCTGGAATTACGCAGATCTGTAGGATGGAAAAAACTTACAGAGAGACAGGCCGAACTGGCACTTGAAAACTGCATCTACTCTATTTCTGCATACCATGAATCAGAAGACGGAAGAAGAAAACTGATTGGAATGGGAAGAATTGTCGGGGATGGAGCCGTAATCTGTTATATACAGGATCTGATCGTGCTTCCCGAATATCACGGAATGGGAGTCGGTTCAGCTCTGATTAAGCATCTGACAGATTATGTCAGAAATCTCTCAGCTGATGGCGAAGAAATGATGTTCGCTCTGATGTGTGCAAAAGGACGAGAAGGTTTCTATGAAAAACACGGATTCATTGCCCGTCCTACCGAAAACCTCGGCCCCGGAATGATCATGTACCTGAAAAAACAGGACAACTAACAGAAAGAAACTAATAGTAAGTAATTAATAGAAGAAAACGGATTTGAACAAGAGAACTGATTGATATATACCTCTTTTCAAATCCGTTTTTTATATTCTTATTTTTTATCTTATATTTTTAGTCTTATTCTATAATCTTACAGATATCCCTTTAGAACGAAGATATTCTTTTACCTCTTTAATTTCAAGTTCCTTGAAATGGAATAAAGAGGCAGCAAGCGCAGCATCTGCATTTCCATCCTTGAAAGCATCTTCAAAATGTTCAAGTGTTCCGGCTCCACCTGATGCTATTACCGGAATTTTCACAGCATCTGCAATTGCCCTTGTGAGTTCAATATCATATCCGGCCTTGGTGCCGTCTGCATCCATGCTTGTCAGAAGAATCTCACCGGCTCCTAGCTTTTCGGCCTTTATTGCCCATTCAACCGCATCGATATTCATATCAATACGGCCGCCATTCTTATAAACCGTCCAGCCATCTTTCTCAGTCCACTCCTCGTTAATCTTAATGCTCTCAGAATAACTTAACGATGGATCAAGAGCCTTTCCTACTCTTCTGCGTCTTGCATCTATTGCAACAACAACGCATTGACTTCCAAACTTATCAGCCGCTTCACTGATTAATTCAGGATTATCTATAGCCGCAGAATTAACAGAAATCTTGTCCGCGCCTTCTCTGAGTATTGCCCTGAAATCATCAATAGTTCTAATTCCACCGCCCACAGTAAAAGGAATAAATACTGTTTCAGCTACACGCCGAACCATATCCGTCACAATAGCTCTTCTGTCTGATGAAGCAGTTATATCAAGAAATACAAGCTCATCTGCTCCGGCACTATCATATGCCTTTCCACATTCCACAGGATCCCCTGCATCTATAAGATCAACGAAATTGATTCCCTTAACAACTCTTCCGTCCTTAACATCCAGACAGGGGATAATACGTTTAGTATGCATTATTATCTGCCCCCTTTCTTAGATATTTCAATAAAGTTTCTGAGTATCTTAAGACCAACATCAGAACTTTTCTCGGGATGGAACTGCGTAGCCATAACATTACCTTTTTCAACAGCTGCATCTATAGATACTGAATAATTTGTTCGTGCAGCTACATCCTCAGGATTTGTTGCCATTAAATAATATGAATGCACGAAATATACATACGGATTACCTTCTATTCCGGCAAATAATCTGCTTGAAGGATTAATCTCAATATCATTCCATCCTATCTGTGGAACCTTCAAAACTTCTCCGGATTCACTTACTGAAGGAATTCTGTGAATTGCTCCGTCCAAAATACCAAGCCCTTTAACTCCGGGACTTTCTTCACTTTCTTCAAACAGCAGCTGCAGTCCCAGGCATATTCCAAGGAAAGGTTTGCCGGTATCTACGAAATCATAAATAACCTTATCAAGACCACTTCCGGTAATTCTGTTCATTGCATCTCCAAATGCACCTACGCCGGGAAGGATTGCAGCATCAGAAGAAAGAATTGTATCCGTATCAGAGGTTATAACCGTCTCCTCACCGAGATAAAGAAGCGCTTTCTCAACACTTCTGATATTTCCTGCATCATAATCAATAATTGAAATCATACTTATCTCCATATCTCGTAAAAACATCCGGCATTTCAGCCGGATGCTTCTACTAATTAAAAATCATTCTGAGTATTTATAATCGGGAATGAACCTGTGAAATCACCATTAAATACATAGTAAACTCTGTCATCCTCAGGCTTGATATAAACCTCAATCTTCTTAAGATCTGCAGGCTTATTTCCTGCTTCTTTCCAGATCTTCTTAGCCTCTTCTATAACATCAGCCTGATTGATCTGCTCACCATAGAATTCTACATAAACATTTGTTTTCAATTATTCGCCCTCCTATATAAATATACAAAACATATAACTATAATATAAGTCCAATATAAACAATTGTCAAATATAATCTATATTTTTCGCATAATATTGACACAGAGTGCTGAAGGCACGGACTTTCCGAATGCTTTATGAGGTACCGTGAACTTCATCTCCTACACTTCATTATGAATATCCAGCTCGAAATAGAATACCACACCATCATCAGTATTGTAAACACCATAATCCTTATTATGAGCTTTCATTATAGCCGATACTATTGAAAGTCCTATTCCGGAGCCGCCGTATTCTCTGGTTCGTGCAGGATCGGTCTTATAGAATTTGATAAATATCTTCTCAAGGTCTTCCTCAGAAATATTATTACCTTCATTAAATACATTAACTCTGAGAACATTTTCAGCTTTCTCATACCAGACTTTAATCTTTCCATCATCCTTAACATGATGAATGGCATTAGAAAGATAGTTAGTCACAACCTCTTCGATCATAAAGCTGTCTGCCCATACATAAATAGGTTCTGTTTCTTCAAATAATATAACAGCCTTTTTGTCATGCAGAAGAATTGATGAATTATTGATTGTCTCCTGAATCAGTTCGGTTATGTTGAAATGTTCTATGGAAATGTCATCACCTGTTTCAAGCTGATTGAGATCTATCAGTTTCATAACAAGGGCATTCATTTTAGATGCCTCATCAGATATTACACTGCAGTAATAATCCATTGTTTCAGGATCATCGGCTACCCCTGATTTAATTCCTTCAGCATATCCCTGTATAATAGCAAGAGGGGTCTTAAGCTCGTGTGAAACATGAGAAAGAAATTCAGAACGCATTTCCTCAATATGCTCTTTCTCCCGTATATCATTGGACAGCTCAAGGTTTGCACTCTTGAGCTCTTTTATAGAATGTTCAAGCTTGCTGGATAGATTATTCATACTTTCACCAAGCACACCAATCTCATCCTTGCTCCTGACATTAACCTTAGCACTGAAATCCAGTTCAGACATTCTTTTGGCCACTCTGGACATTTCAATGATAGGTCTGGAGAACATATTTGAAATATAAAGAACAATGAGAATTTCTATCAGGAGAATACCCGTAGAAATACTTGTAAACAGTCTTGCCGTAAAAATACTGCTGTCGTTCATTTGTTCTGCAGGAGTTCTGAGAATAACACTGTATCCATTATCCAGAACGCCGACAAGATCATAATATGAACCACCCTTCTGATCAGTATTTTCATCCGGTGAAACAATATTCTTTACAATCTTATACTTTACATCAGAGTCATAGAAGCTGGTCATGTCATAGCTTTGAATAATCGCCTGAATACCTATTGCAGTCTTCTCATTCAGCTTTACAGACGTAAATACTCTGAAATCTTTCGGGTCAATCACATAGATTGAAGCGCTGGCCGGATTATCTACATAACCATACAGGCTGACTATCTCTTCTCTCTCAATAGCTCTTATATTATCCGGATCCGAAAAGAATTCATTACAGGATTCATAGGTATGTACAAGAGAATTCTTCGTATGAGATATATAGAACTGTTCAATAAAATGATTACTGATGGACCATGAAATAATAATAGTCAGTAATGTAGAGAAGAAAACTATTACTGTAATTTTAAGTCTGATAGAATTTGAAATTCTAAACATTTATATACTCCCGGAATCAGTCCTTAACCTCGAACTTATAACCTACTGCCCAGATAGTGGAAATATATTTACCCTTATCTCCCATCTTTGCACGAAGCTTCTTAACATGTGTATCTATAGTTCTTGCGTCACCATAATAGTCATAATTCCAAACTCTGTTAAGAATATTTTCTCTGGACAGAGCCCTGCCCTGATTAGTCATGAAATATTCAAGAAGTTCGAATTCTTTGAAGGAAAGGTCTATGCTTTCACCATCCACCGTAACAGTATGACCGGTCTTGTCAAGAACCACACCTCCGGCCTGAATAATACTGTCTCCGGATTCACTGGCTGTCCTTCTTAGAATAGCCTCTACTCTGGCAACAAGAATGTTTGGATTAAAAGGTTTTGTGATATATTCATCTACACCAATTTCGAATCCTCTAAGCTCATCCTTTTCTTCTGATTTTGCGGTAAGCATCATAATAGGAACATCCGAAAGTTTCCTGATTTCTTCACTTGTCTCATAACCATCCATCTTAGGCATCATGACATCCATGATAATAAGAGATATGTCATTAGTTGAAGTAAAGATATTATATGCCTCTTCTCCATTGGATGCTTCAATAACCAGATATCCATGTTTTACCAGGAAATCTCTTACCAGCTTCCTCATTCTTTCTTCATCATCTACCACAAGAATTCTAACATCACCCATAAATATTAACCTCCCATAATACAAAAGCGAGCCTTATCAAAGACTCGCTGATCAATTATATTATTCAGCATCTGTGCCGGATGCATCTGTTGCTGTTCCAGACTGAAAATCACCAACAATATTAACATTATATTTCGCACACAGATTCTTCAGCTCATCTTCATACATTGACATATATGTCTTAGAATCATTAATTGACTGCTGAGCCTGATCAAGCTTTGAGGTATCCATTTCTTTAACGGCATCTACTACAAAGCTTATTGCTTCTCTCTGAGAGTTTGCCGCTTTTACGAACAGACTCTTAAGATTAACAACTTCAGAATTTGTGTACATCAGATTATCAAGATCTGCAAGATAAGTATCATACTTTGCAAGAGCTTCATCCTCAAGCTGTGCACGCCAGGTTTCAGAATCAAGATCTGCGCCTTCTGCGAAATACTTATTATATATAGCTACTGCATCATTTCTGTTAGCTGCTATCCCCGGAAGATCAGTATTGATCATCTGTACAAGCTCATCCTGAACAGATGCACCTTCTTCGATTTCCAGAGTCGGCTCTTCCTTGCCACATCCTGAAACGGCAAGGACCATCATAACAGTTACCAATATAGCTATTAATTTCTTCTTCATTATATTTACCTCTCTCCCCCTTGGGAATAGTTTCATGCTTGAAATTAATCAATCACACTCAGATATTCTATCATAAAATGCATTAAATGTAAAATTATCTATCTTTTATGTGGTTTGAAATATATTTTCTATACATATCAGGTCTTCTGTCTTTCGTCCTTTCAAGAGATTGCTCATGTCTCCAATTCTCAATAAGTTTATGATTGCCTGAAAGAAGAACCTCAGGGACCTCAAGTCCTTCATAAACAGGAGGTCTGGTATACTGGGGATATTCCAGAAGTCCATCATAGAAACTTTCATAAACGGCACTGTCATCACTGCCTAAAGCTCCGGGAATCATTCTTGTAATTGCATCCATCATAACGATAGCAGGCAATTCTCCACCGGTAAGAACATAATCTCCTATGGAAACATGAACAGGATTTATCAGTTCAATTGCCCTTTCATCAATTCCCTCATAATGGCCACACAGGAATATAATATCGTCATTATGAGACAATGCCCTGGCCATGGACTGATCGAAGGTTCTGCCCTGAGGAGACATATAAAGAGTTCTGACATTTCTTCTGCCGGTTTTCTTTAGAACATCCTGATAGCAGAGCCATACGGGTTCAGCCTGAATAAGCATTCCCGAACCGCCTCCATATATGTAATCATCTACATGCCTGGTCCTGTTCCGGGAATAATCCCTTATATTAACAGTATCAAGACTGATTATCCCTTTATTCATAGCTCTTCCGGTGATACTGTAACCAAGAGTGGTTTCAATCATTTCCGGAAAGAGGGTCATTACATGGTAATTCATATCCCTGCTTCCTTATAAACGAAAATATGATCTATATTAATCTACATACCTTTGATGAGCTCTACATATATTTTCTGCTCATCCAGATCCACTTTCTTTACGAATTCTTCCATATCCGGAATGTACTTTACAGTTCCGTCATTACATTTAACAACAAAGATTGTCTGATCAGCTGCATTCTCAAAATAATCATCCATTATTCCGATTTCTTTGTCCTCTGCTATTACAGAGAAACCTATAATATCAGCAAGATAATACTCTCCTTCCTCAAGGGGAAGTGCCGATTCCCTATCTACATAAATGTCAGTACCACGGAATTTGACTATATCATCTATATTATCTATGCCTTCGAATTTAAGCACAGGCATATTCTTCTTATATTTACATCCGGTAACCTTATACTCAGTCATATTTCCTTTTATATCAAAATAAACCTTTGAAAGGTCATCGAATCTATGAACATCCTCAGTTGTAGGATATACGCTTATCTCCCCTTTAACGCCATGGGGCGAGGTCAGCACGCCAATTCGAAGAAAATCTTCCATATGTATCATCTCCCGATTAAAAGATAAAGGCCGTGTGACCACGACCTTCATGTAATTATCTGATATCTACAACAACCTTTTTGTCACCCTTAGATGCAGCAGCCTTTACAACTGTTCTGATTGCCTTGGCAATTCTGCCGCCCTTACCTATAACTTTACCCATATCCTCCGGAGCTACAGTAAGTTCAAGCGTAACACTATCTTCATCTTCAGTTTCTTTGACAACTACACCGTCAGGATTATCGACAAGAGATTTTGCAATAAGTTCAACTAATTCTTTCATGCCTTACCTCCGGTCTTATTTCTCGATACCTGCCTGCTTTAATAACCTTGCAACTGTCTCAGTAGGCTGAGCTCCGTTGCTGAGCCACTTCTTAGTAGCTTCTTCATCTACCTTGAAAAGGCTTGGCTCCTGATTAGGATCATATGAACCGATTTCATCGATAACTGCACCGTCTCTTGCAGATCTTGAATCTGCTACTACTACCCTGTATACAGGATGCTTCTTGTAACCAAGTCTTCTAAGTCTGATTTTAACTGCCATTTTATTTTCCTCCATAGAATAAAAAATATTATTATAAATCAGGTATTACCTGAATGTTCACTTATTTAGAAGCCGAACGGCATTTTGAAACCACCACGTCTTCGTTTCTTGCTTCCTTTTCCGCCCATCATGTTAGAAAATTGTTTCATCATCTTTCTGGACTGTTCAAACTGTTTCATAAATCTGTTGATCTCGGCTATGTCAAGTCCACAGCCTTTTGCAATCCTGTTCTTACGACTTACATTTATCAGATCCGGATTAGCTCTTTCCTCAGCAGTCATGGATTGAATAATTGCACGAGGCTTAGTCATGGCGCTTTCATCAATCTCAACATTACCAAGCTTTGAACTCATTCCGGGAATCATGCTCATAATATCATTGATATCACCCATCTTCTGAACCTGTTCCAGCTGGTCCAGGAAATCATTGAAATCGAAGGTAGCTTTACGTATCTTCTCTTCCATAGCAGCTGCCTGTTCCTGATCGATTGCTGCCTGAGCCTTCTCAATAAGAGTCTCGACATCACCCATTCCCAGGATTCGGCTGGCCATACGATCCGGATAGAAAGGCTCCAGATCAGTAAGCTTCTCGCCCATACCGGCATACATGATAGGCTTACCTGTTACGGCTCTGATAGAAAGGGCCGCACCACCTCTGGTATCACCATCCAGCTTGGTAAGTACCACACCATCAATTCCTATTTCATCATTAAAGGTCTTGGCTACATTTACAGCATCCTGACCGGTCATGGCATCAACGGTAAGAAGTGTATATGTCACATCAACATTATCCTTTACTTCTCTAAGTTCTGCCATCATATCCTCATCAATATGAAGACGTCCTGCAGTATCGATGAACACCATATTGATATTATTCTTTACAGCATTTTTTAGAGCTTCCTGAACTATTTCAACCGGCTTATGATCTGTACCCATTTCAAATACAGGAACTCCAACCTTCTCACCATTGATCTTCAACTGATCAATAGCAGCAGGTCTGTAAATATCACAGGCCACAAGAAGCGGTTTTCTGCCTTTATTCTTGAACTGTCCGGCAAGCTTAGCTATAGAAGTAGTTTTACCGGCACCCTGAAGACCACACATCATTATGATAGTCTGTTCATTACTTGGAAGAAGCTTCAGTTCTGTAATTTCCTGTCCCATCAGAGTGACAAGCTCTTCCTTAACTATCTTAATTACCATCTGGCCCGGATTAAGTCCCTTCATGACATCCTCACCGATGGCCTTCTCAGTAACTGTATTTACAAAATTCTTTACGACTTTAAAATTAACGTCTGCTTCAAGGAGAGCTCGCTTAACTTCCTTCATAGCCTCCTTAACATCAGCCTCTTCCAGAAGTCCCTTGCTTTTAAGCCTCTTGAAAACGTTTTGCATTTTATCGCTTAAGCTGTCAAATGCCATATAAACACCACCATTCTAAAAGAAATCAAATACTTCTTCAGATAAATCTGCAATATTATCAATCTTTTCTTTCAGATTATTCTTCACTTTATCACCAGAAACCGATTCATCGATTTCCTGTTTCAACAGATCAATTCTTTCCCGTAGAGAATCTGCCCTCTCCCTTGCAGAAACGAATCGTCCGACAAGTCCAAGCCTTGATTCATATCCTTCAAGCTTTTTCTGAATCCTTTTAACAAGATCAAAAGCAGCCTGCCTGGATACATTGAATTCCTCTGCAAGCTCAGTATATGACATATCGTCAAATACCGCCGCACTATAGACTTCCTTCTGATGTTCATTCAGAAGTTCCCCATAGAAATCATATAATAAAGATTGTCTGTATCTTCCATTCAAATCTTCCATAGTGCAAAGCAAATCTCCTTTACAACCTTTAGAAGATTACCATATAAGACTAATACTGTCAAGTAATTTTATTTGTCAGCAAGCATGTAATTCTTCATTTTTTCTTATTACGTTTTCCAATATAATTAGTTACATGAGCCCGTTTCTTATCTGCCTTCTCACCGGCAGCTCTGACTTTCCTTCTGACTCTGACCCCCTTCTTACCGGTCTTAAAACTCTTCTTTCCGGCGGATGATTTATCAGTTTTATCATTCTGAGCAGAATCTTCTGATGCTCCTCTCACCACTTTTCTATCAGTGATATCATATATTGTGTAATCTCTTTCAAATAATTCCTCAGTAACATCAAGTTTCAGCTTCTCCAGACCACAGGTATCCAGAAGCCTCTTATATATTTCAAGCCTTCTGACATTTCTTAATTTCGGGAGCCCTTCTTTCAGCTGAACATTCAGAAGTTCATTTCTCCATAGAAGATTCAGCTGATTATTTATATTTACCTTAGGACAAGGAGCAGCATCTCTCTCTACGATCACATTTTCATCATTAACAAATATTATTCCCCAATATTCCGGAACATGTTCTTCAGCATGAATATGTTTCTCTCCAACAACAATATAGCATCTGTCACAGAAGCTTTCATAATCCTTAATCTGAGTTCTGAGCCTTGTATAAGTATCGCTGTCAGATTTAATCTCAAAACCTAATATTTCTCCGGGAATAACCGCCAGGACATCAGCTCTCGACCGATTAATTACTTTCTCTTCAATTGTTCTGACCTTTCCGTACCTGTCATCCAGATAATCGAACAAAGGTTCTCTTATATCTTTATCCAGCATAACTCCCTCACAAAAACCGGGAGCCTTACGGCTCCCGATAAATCATGGTAAATAGGAATGAACTTATTACCCGCTTACTCAATGTCTACATCATCTATAAAATACCTGCCATTAATCTTATATACCATCAAGGACAGATATCTGGTATCTTCTCCCTTAACCCTTACTGTTATCATCCTCGTCTCACTGACATACGGAGAATTAAAAGGATTGATCAGGAACATCTTAGCTATACCTCTGGCTGTAGTTGAAGATTCCATAACCTTAGATTCAACATATTCCATATCATAATTATTTCCGGAATAATTATTTATAACCTCTTTGACATGGGCCTTCTCCCCGGCAGTCCTCTCACACATGGGAACAAGTTTCAGATAAGCTTCGCTGTCTCCGTCATTAACAGCTTTCTTATAGCTGTATACAAGAGAGGTCACTGACTTCTCTCCACCGAACTGGATCAGATG
>CACZPG010000205.1 GCA_902782965.1 uncultured Lachnospiraceae bacterium | reverse complement strand
TAAGGGTGAAATGGCGAGGTAAGAGCTCACCGCCTGGCTGGTAACAGACAGGGCATTGTAAACCCCATCCGAAGCAAGACCAAGCAGAAGTGTTGACGCGGCCCGCCGAGCTTCAGGTAGGTTGCTAGAGCCATGCAGTAATGCATGGTCCAGATAGATGATTACCCCGGAGAGGTTAACTCTCTATGACATAACCCGGCTTATAGTCCCGCTCGCTCATTTCGTTTAAACTTTATATCATACGGACGGATTTGAATCATGATTTATTTCCTGTTCAAACACGCTCCGTTTACTAAGCATTGCCTGTCGACCTCGTTTTACGGAAAAGAAAAGAATGTCCGCCAACTCCGGAACTTCTTTGGAAACGATCGGCGGCACTTTTCTTTTCCTACTCAGTCTCCGTCAACGCTAAGTAGTACTCCGCTACCGTTTGCCCAGGAAAACATCAGGATCAAATCCTGTTTATTCTTTATAAGTCTCACTGCATTCGCTCGCTCTTTTATACTTTGAAACAGCCGCCGCCGATGAATTCGCGCATCAGAGAATTCTGCGGGATGAGTTTTACATCAATTCCAAGGAAGTAGTCCAGGAATTTGAGCAGACGTTTTGCTTCGTAGTATTCGTCGCTGTCCTCAGGCACTCCAAAGAGCAGTGGTTCTGCATATTGTTTTATGGCAGAGAGTTCATATATCATTGCAGAGTTAAACATTGCATCGGCTTCTTCCTGGAACGGGAATATATTCTTCTCTTCTCCGCGTCTGACTGATTGCCACATACTGATAGTTTTTGTAGCACTGTTTCCTCTGGTTCTTGCATCTCTGACTATTCTTCTGAGAAGTCTTGTATCTGTAGTTGAAATCCTGTTATGTTCGTCAATATTTAGCTGTGTCAGTGCGCTTATATATATCTTAAAGCTGCTTTCTTTCGGAAGTGACTCAGTTGACAGAGGGTTAAGCGCATGTATTCCCTCAACCACCAGTACATCTCCCTTATTCAGCTTCATTGTCTTACCGTCAAAAATCTTTTTACCAATGGTAAAATCAAAGGTTGGCATCGGCATCTCTTTACCTTCAAGAAGTCCTGACATAGTATCATTGAAAAGCTTCAGATCCATAGCTTCGATACATTCAAAATCATATTTTCCATCAGCGTCCTTAGGTGTATCTTCTCTTTCTTTAAAGAAGTTATCCATCGCTATAGGATAAGGTGTCATTCCAAAGGTTCCGAGCTGTACACTAAGCCTGTTAGAAAATGTAGTCTTTCCTGAAGAGGATGGTCCGGCTATCAGGATTATCTTCCTGTCATTCTTCACAATGGTTTCAGCAATATTCGCTATCTGTTTCTCCATCAGTGCTTCCTGCATAAGAATCAGATGATTTCCCCCGCCTGCAACTACGAGATCATTTAACTGACCAACGCAGTTAATATTCATTTTATTGCCCCAGTCTTCTGACTGTCTTAAAACATTATAGAGTTTATTCGGTGCCTCATAAGGCTTATCCAGACTAAAGGTCTTCTTCTCCGGTATCACGAGAACAAATCCATCATCATAAGTTACAAGATCAAACTTATCAAGACATCCCGTAGATGGAACCATATAGCCATAATAGTAATCCTCATAATCATCCAAATAGTAAACATTAGTTCTGGATGCTCTTCTATACTTCAGGAGGGCAGCCTTTCCAGGAAGGTCTCTCTCAAGAAATCGCTTACGCATATCCGGTGTATAGGCTATACGCTTTCCAATAGGTATATCCTTTTCCACCAGTTCCCTCATTCTGTTCTTTATTTTATCCAGAAGCTCCTGATTAACTACAGTTTCATCATCAACGAGCCTGCAGAAAAAACCATTAGCAAGAGAATACATTACTTCAATTCTATAAGAGCCTTCCGGTTTACATAAAATATCTTTTGCAGCTTTAAGCATAAGAAGAATGATACTTCTTTTATAAAGGTCAAATCCTATAACTGAAGTTTTTGAAATAAATTCTACTTTCGAATCCTTGAATACCTTCCAGTTCATTTCCTTCAATGTGTCATTTAAAAATGCAGCCACATAATCCTTGCTGTTTTCTACCTGAAAACTATCAAGGATTTGCTTAAGTGTAACCCCTGAAGCGAAAGTTTTTGTCTCATTTATCTTGTCAGATATAATAACTTCTACATTTATCTGTTTATCTTTTGCCATACTTACCCCTTTCCTTCGTATATGATTCTTTGATGAATTAACCAAAGAATAGTTTCTTTCAAAGTCTATAATACAAACTTACATAAAGTACCCCAGTGCCTCTGCGGCAGATTCTATTTCATTTCTGAGACTCGCCATACGGTTTATGGAATTCTCAGTAGACTGCTTCGATAATGTGCAGAAAAGCTTCTCCTTCTTTTCTACTTCCTTTTCAAGAAACTGCCTTAGTACGGGAGATTTTTTTTCAAGTAGAATCCTCCCGTAAATATCATCTATGCTATAATTCCCTGAATCCGGTTTCAGATTTTCTACACAGCCTTTATCTGTGCCCTTATAGACCGACTTTATTATATTGTAATATTTTCCTTCTTCGATCAGCATCTCTTCATCAATTATGGAAAATCCATTTTCTCTTAAGAAACGCCTAACCATAGGAACATCGGATTGTGGTGAAAGAAGAAGTTCATATCCCGGCGAAATTACCATATTATGTAAACCGCCTTCGAGTATTGAAATGATCAGATGTCCACCCATTCCGGCGATTACCGCCGATTCTGATTCACCGGGAGCAAGAGCTTCAAATCCATCAGAAAGCCTGAGTTTGATCTTTGATACATCATCCTCTGACAGGGCTTCTGTGATATTCTTTGCTGCTGATCTTAACGGTCCTTCTCCAATATCCATGGCATACACAAAGGGCACAATATTATTCTTTATTAAATAGACAGACACCAGACCGTGATCACAGCCTATATCAGCTGTGACACGACCCGGTGTAACCATGTCTGCTATCATTTTCATTCTTTTTGAAAGCAAAGAACTCATTACTCAAGGAACTCCTTCAGCTTACGTGAAC
>CACZPG010000204.1 GCA_902782965.1 uncultured Lachnospiraceae bacterium | reverse complement strand
GTCACATAAGTAAGAACATAACTTAAATCATATTCGGGGGAGTCGAGTATCAGTAAATTAACTACTGATATTTCGGCTTTTTCGTTTGATTATCCTATTATGGAGGAACCGTAAATGAAACTTTTCAGTGGTCATATCAAAGAGAAAAATATCACTGATGATATATTAATTAACACAGAACCTGTGCTTGCTGAAAAAGCAAGTCAGCTGATTGATAATTCGGCTTCTGCACAGGGTACATTTACCTGTCAGGGCTGTAATACCGAATATCCCCTTTCGGACATGAAGAAGGCACTTTATGTATGCCCTAAGTGTGGAAAGCATTCCAAGATTTCTGCGAGAAGACGTATTGCCAGTATTGCGGATCCGGGAACTTTCAGAAAACTTAAAACGAATATTCCTTTTAAGAATCCTCTTAATTATCCTGATTATGCAGAGAAAATTAAAGGACTTAAGGATAAGACCGGGCTTGATGAAGGTGTTCTTTCCGGAGTATGCGAAATAGAGGGACATAAGTCTGTAGTGGTATGTATGGCTAGCGAATTTCTCATGGGCAGCATGGGTATTTCAGTTGGTGAGATGGTTACAGAAGCTTTTGAGGCAGCGGAGAAGTATGATCTTCCGATTATTATATTTACTGCAAGTGGTGGTGCAAGAATGCAGGAAGGTATACTGTC
The DNA here is from genome assembly GCA_902782965.1 of uncultured Lachnospiraceae bacterium. Taxonomy (GTDB): domain Bacteria; phylum Bacillota; class Clostridia; order Lachnospirales; family Lachnospiraceae; genus Eubacterium_Q. The sequence goes on along the minus strand of CACZPG010000204.1, from coordinate 2,866 downwards.
ACTGATGCAGATGGCTAAGACTTCTGCAGCTGCCAAGAGATTCAGTGAAAAAGGCGGACTATATATTTCGGTGCTTACACATCCTACAACCGGTGGAGTAAGTGCAAGCTTTGCTACCCTAGCTGATATTACTCTTGCCGAGCCGGGGGCACTGATTGGATTTGCGGGGCCAAGAGTAATTGAACAGACAATAGGTCAGAAGCTTCCTGAAGGTTTTCAGAGGGCTGAGTATCTGGAGGAACATGGATTTGTAGACGGAATAGTTTCCAGGCTTGAAATGAGAGAGCGGCTGGCTCAGATACTCAGACTACATGAGAAGAGGAGGAAGTCATGGGTGAAATAAGAGACATAGATAATAAGCTTACTGCTCTTGAAGAACAGATAGCTGCTCTTAAGGATGATATGAGTCAGCTGGAGCTTCTCAGTGATCTTCATGCAGAGTATGACAAGACTCTGGAGGAGGCAACTAATCTGACCCCTCACGACAGAGTATTTCTTGCAAGACATCCCAGAAGACCTAAGGTTGATGATTATATAGATGCATTATTCGAGGATTTCTTCATTCAGAGAGGAGATCTTCTGAATAAAGAAGATAAGAGTATTTTTGGAGGAATTGCCACATTCCATGGTGTTCCGGTTACGGTTCTCGGACACAGAAAAGGAAGAGACCTTAAGGAGAATATGGAATACAATTTCGGAATGCCTGAGCCTGAGGGATATCGTAAGGCTCTCAGAATGATGAAACAGGCTGAGAAATTCGGACGTCCTATAATTACCTTTATCGATACACCGGGTGCTTATCCCGGTCTTGATGCTGAGGCTCACGGACAGAGTCAGGCTATCTCTATGAATCTTGCGGAAATGAGTGCTTTAAAGGTTCCTGTTATAGCGATCGTTACAGGAGAGGGAAGCAGTGGAGGTGCTCTTGCAATCGGAGTAGCTAATACTGTATACATGCTTGAAAATGCAGTGTACTCGGTTCTTTCGCCGGAAGGCTTCGCTACCATTCTCTGGAAGGATTCGAGTCGTGCTGATGAAGCCTGCAAGCTGATGAAGCTTACAGCTCAGGATCTGTACGAATATGGAGTTATAGATGGAATCATCAGAGAACCTCTTGGTGGGGCTCATCATAATCCCAGCGTGGTATTCCGTGATATAGAAGAGATGCTGGTAAGAGAACTCAGAAAGTTCCGTGGTAAGTCAGGTACGGAAATAGCAAGAGACAGATACAGCAAATTCAGAAATATTGATTCCGTGGTTCTTAGAGAAGAAGACTAAGAATAATATTGAATCAAAAATTGAGTAAAAGATTAATAAAAAAATCGAGTTAATGATTGAGGCAAAAATCGGGTAAATTATTGAGTCGAATGAGGAGATAGGGAGTAATAGAAATGATTAATGAATTACTTGGAACAAAATATCCCATAATCCAGGGTGGTATGGCTAATATCGCTCTTGGAAAATTTGCGGCAGCAGTTTCAAATGCCGGAGCTTTGGGACTTATCGGTTCAGGCGGATATGATGCTGCACGTATAGAACAGGAGATATATGATGCAAGACAGGCTACAGACAAGCCCTTCGGAGTGAATCTTATGCTCCTGAATCCTGATGTGGATAATATTGCAGATCTTCTTGTAAGAGAGAAGATTAAGATAATTACAACAGGTGCCGGAACTCCCGGTAAATATATGGAGAAATGGAAAGAGATGGGAGCAGTAGTCATCCCCGTAGTAGCCAGCAGTGCTCTTGCAAGACGTGTTGAGAAACAGGGAGCCGATGCGGTTATAGCAGAAGGCGGCGAAAGCGGTGGACATGTAGGCGATATGACTACTATGGCTCTGGTACCTCAGATAATTGATTCTGTAGATATTCCTGTAATCGCTGCAGGTGGTATAGCAGACGGCAGACAGTATGCTGCTGCAATGTGCCTCGGTGCTGCAGGTGTTCAGATAGGTACCTGTCTCCTTGTAAGTGAAGAATGTCCGGTACATGATAATTACAAGCAGGAACTGATCAAATCCAAGGACAACAGTACTACGGTAACAGGAAGAAGTCTTAATGCACCTGTCCGCATTATCAAGAATCAGATGGCAAGAGAATATCTGAAACTGGAAGCGCAGGCTGCATCCCGTGAAGAACTTGAGCAGATTACCCTTGGAGGACTTCGTCGTGCCGTAACAGACGGAGATATGAAGACGGGGTCAGTAATGGCCGGTCAGGTTTGTGGACAGCTGAAGGAAGTAAGACCTGTAGCTGACATAATCAGTGATATGTATAACGATGGAATGAAGATACTTGAAAGCTTTCGAAAATAACGAGGGATCTTAGATAGAAGTATGAACGTTGAAGAAACCTATGACATCATAATAATCGGTGCAGGTCATGCCGGCTGTGAAGCAGCTCTTGCAGCTGCAAGAATGGGATTCGAAACCATAATGTTTACAGTCAGTATGGACAGTGTTGCTCTCATGCCCTGTAATCCCAATATAGGTGGCAGCAGTAAGGGGCATCTTGTTCGTGAGATAGATGCACTTGGCGGAGAAATGGGTAAGAATATTGACAAAACCTATATTCAGTCCAAGATGCTTAATGTTTCTAAAGGACCTGCAGTTCATTCGCTCAGAGCTCAGGCGGATAAGGGTGAATACACCAAGCAGATGAGATTAACTCTGCAGAAGCAGCCGCATCTGACCCTCAGACAGGGCGAAGTGGCAGAGATTCTTTATGAAGAGATAGCGGATGACGAAAACGATACTCTGATAGGATATAAGAAGAGAATCACCGGTGCCAGAACAGTGTCCGGAGCTACATATCATGCAAAGGCAGTTATCCTTTGTACGGGAGTATATCTTAAGGCTATGTGTAT
>CACZPG010000203.1 GCA_902782965.1 uncultured Lachnospiraceae bacterium | reverse complement strand
CATAAGGAAATAAAGGTATACGATATTCGTGGTGGAAAACATTTCATGAATGAGGATAATATTGATGAGCTGACTGAGATAATAAATAATCATTGATATAATTCAAATATGTTCAATAAGCCTGGTATATTGAAAAAGAAAAGCCTGATAAGTCGGAAAGAAAGTTCTTGACGACAGAGGGGGATTTTGATATTATAACCTTTGCTGTTACTTTGTAACATTTTTTGTGATGGAAATTGCTGAGGCAGTTTCTGAAACCTATTGTTTAGTAAAATGTGATTCATATGCCCGGTATGAGGACTTCCTTAAATGAAGAACCTGATGCTGACGTGTCTTGGCTAAGTGGATCATGTGGTGCGTGAGGCTTTGATGGACGGCTGACTTCAATGTCCTGTACACACCGGGTAAGTTATCTTACCGATAGATAGTATACTGTTTAATAATCCGGAGGAATAAAGACATGGCAAATATTAAATCTGCAAAGAAGAGAATTCTTGTAAGCAAGAAGAGAGAGATGAGAAATAAGTCAGTTAAGAGCAAGGTTAAGACCATCATTAAGAAGGTTGAGGCTGCTATCGAAGCTGGTAATAAGGCTGAGGCTGAGGAAGCTCTTAAGGTTGCAATTTCTGAGATCAGCAAGGCTGCTAATAAGGGTATTTATCATAAGAATACAGCTGCTCGTAAGATTTCACGTCTCACAGTTGCTGTTAACAAGATTGGTGAATAATGTGTATTTAGATTAGTACACAGATCTGTTTTTTACAGAACTATATACGTGCCGTCAGAAGTTTTCTGACGGCACTTTTTAGTTGCGACTTCAGGCTATAAATGATACACTAAAGGGTATGAAAAAAGGTTCATACAAGCGCGTATTAATCGATGAATCTTTATAACAGGAGGGGTTTACATGAGAGACAAATTACAGAACTGGATTAACTGGATTCTTTATGATGAGCTGATAGATGGCAAGATAAATGCTCCTAAGCATCTGCTGGGTAACCATGATTATGGGGACGGACAGGTTATCACATGCTTCAAACCACATAGTCAGGGAGTTTCGATTAAAACTCCGAAGGGTAAGACTTCTATACCAATGGAGAAGATCAGTGAAGAAGGCTTCTATGGTTTATATTTTCCTAAGAAGAAATTCAAGGGCAACGCATACAGACTTGTTACCGAATACTATGATGGAACTACAGTAGAATCTGCAGATCCATATGCATTTGAAGGACTTTTCACAGACTATGATGCCTATCTTTTTGCAGAGGGAAAGAATTATGATGTGTACAACAAGATGGGTGCACATCCTATGGAAATAGACGGAGTCAAAGGAACCTATTTTGCAGTCTGGGCACCTGATGCCAGACGTGTTTCTGTTGTAGGTGATTTCAATATGTGGGATGGTTCCCTGAACCCTATGCAGATTCACAGTGTATCGGGAGTTTATGAGCTGTTTATCCCTGATGTTGCTCCGGGGGCAGTATATAAATTCCAGATTCTGACACGTTACGGTGACATCCTTTATAAAGCTGATCCATATGGAAATCAGGATCAGGTAAGACCTGATAATGCAAATGTAGTTGTAGATATCAGCAATCTCAAATGGACCGACGATAAGTGGATGGAGGAGAGAAAGAAACTGGACAGAGTAGCTCGTATGAAGAGGCCTATGTCCATCTACGAATGTCATCTCGGTTCCTGGAAGAAGAAGATAGAGGATTCGGATTTCGGATTCTATACATATAGAGAGTATGCCGAGGAGATAGGTGAATATCTCATTGATATGGGATACACACATATCGAGCTAATGGGTATTGCAGAATATCCTTTCGATGGTTCCTGGGGTTATCAGGTTACCAACTATTATGCACCAACTTCAAGATATGGTTCTCCTGAGGATTTTGCATACTTTGTAGATCATATGCATAGTCTCGGAATCAGTGTAATTCTGGACTGGGTTCCTGCACATTTCCCAAGAGATGCTCACGGTCTTGGACGTTTCGATGGAATGCCTCTTTATGAAAATGCCGATCCACGAAAGGGAGAGCATCCTGACTGGGGTACATATATATTTGATTACGGCAGAAATGAAGTAGCCAATTTCCTTACGGCTAACGCCCTTTTCTGGGTTGAGAAATATCATATAGACGGTCTTCGTGTTGATGCCGTTGCATCCATGCTCTATCTTGACTACGGAAAGAGAGATGGAGAATGGGTTGCTAATAAGGATGGTGGCAAGGAGAATCTTGATGCCATAGCACTTCTTCAGAATATCAATACGGTAATGGAAGAGAGAAATCCTGGAGCATACCTGATAGCAGAAGAATCAACTGCATGGCCGGGAGTTACAGCACCTTCATCAATGAATGGACTTGGCTTCCTCTTCAAGTGGAATATGGGCTGGATGAATGATTTCCTTGAGTATATGAAGCTGGATCCGTATTTCAGAAAGTTCAACCATAACAGACTTACGTTTTCTCTTTCATATGCTTATGCAGAGAATTATATTCTCGTTATTTCTCATGATGAAGTAGTTCACCTTAAGTGCTCGATGCTTAATAAGATGCCGGGTCTGGAATTCGATAAATTCGCTAATCTTCGTACCGCATACGGATTCATGACAGGTCATCCGGGCAAGAAGCTTCTTTTCATGGGTCAGGAATTCGGACAGCTTCGTGAATGGAGCGAGGCCCGCAGTCTTGACTGGTTCCTGCTTGAGGATGAGAAGCATAAGGGGATTCAGAATTTTGTCAGAGATCTGAATCACCTCTATACCAGGTACGATGCGATGTACTATAATGATAATGAAGTTATGGGCTTCGAATGGACTAAGGTTGATGATGCCGACAGCGGCATAGTAGCCTTCGTGAGACGTGGTAAGACAGCCAAGGATCAGCTGATGTTTATCTGTAACTTCGTTCCTGTAGAGAGAAAGGATTATAAGATAGGAGTTCCTTGTCTTACAACCTATAAGGAGATTCTTTCCTCTGATGATAAGAAGTATGGTGGTCTGGGAAGAAATGTGGGACCTAGAAAAGCTATCAAAGCTGTAGCTGAACCTGCAGACAGAATGAAGAATTCAATCTCCATTGATATTCCACCTCTTTCGGTTACTGTACTTAAATATGATTATAAATAAACTGAAGATAGAATAATCAACAATTAATAATATAAAGGTGGCAGTTCGTATCGTTGCGGACTGCCACCTTTTTGTCTGGGTTGATATTTCAAGTATACTTCTATAGATGGGATTACGAATATTCAAATTCATATCAACTATGTCATCTGCACATATCAGGATTTGAATCATGAGACTTCCCTGGGCAAACGATTGCGGAGCGGCGCTTAGCGTTGACGGAGGCCGAGTAGCTGTAAAAAAGTG
>CACZPG010000202.1 GCA_902782965.1 uncultured Lachnospiraceae bacterium | reverse complement strand
CAGGCTATACCGGTATTAACAATGATCAGAGTAACCGGATTAAGGAAGGATGAAACCCGTCCTACCAGAAGCTGCATTTTCATAAGAAGCTTTGCAGAGAGGCGGAATTCCCCGGCCTCTTCATCTGTTCTGTTAAATGCGCGTATAACTCTGACTCCGACAATATTTTCCCTTGTATGAAGAGTTACACTGTCAAGTCTCTCCTGAGTCTTCCTGACTAACGGGATTGAAACCAGAACTATTGCTCCTACAACAATAAACAAAGCCACAAGAACATAAATAAAATATACAGCAACCTGGGAATTAACCCTGAATGCCATAATAGTAGCTCCGAAAACAATAAAGGGCGACCTGAGCAGCAACCTGAGGATCATATTAACTCCTGTCTGCATCTGATTCACATCACTGGTCATCCTGGTGATAAGAGTCGACGTTCCCAAGGTATCAATATTACTGTAGGATAGTTCTTCAATATGTCTGAATAATGCACCTCTTACTTCCCGTCCGAAATCCATTGCAACTCTGGCTGAGAAATACTGTGCGGTAATTGCTGCTGCCATTCCTATAGCTGCAAGCACAAAAAGAAGAACAGCCGACAGGATAATACTGTGTCTGTTCGATTCTTCAATACCCACATCAACAAGATGGGCAATTACCAGAGGGGTAAGCAGCTCAAATGTAGCTTCCAGCATCTTAAATAACGGGGCAAGTATACATCTCAGGGTATAAGGTTTTAAGTATCTTAGAAATCTTTTCATAATAATGTTTAATATCGTTACTCTGTTTTATATCTTAAATATTTAAGTCCTTCTCTAACCAATCATATCTCTGATAGTCTGCATGGAAAGGTCACAGGAGGCAAGCTCATCTGCCACTCTCTTAAGCTCGGATACAAGCAGCTCCTGATTAGGAATATCCTTCTTATATTTCATCTTATGTTCAAGAGCAGCCCAGGTATCCATTGCTATAGTTCTTATCTGCATCTCTACATAATAGGTACCGGGGTTATTGCCATGAACATCTTCATACGGAGTCCTAACTGCAAGAATAATATGATAACTCCTGTAGCCATTAGGTTTTGCATGTCTGATATAATCCTTCTCTTCGATTATCTCACAATCTTCAAAACCTCTTATATATTCTACCACCGAAAAAACATCCTCAACAAACGAACACACTATTCTTATGCCGATTGCATCTTTAAGTGTGCTGAGGGCTGACTCAGCCGTTTCCGGCACATTCTTTCGCCTGCATTTATCCCTCATGCTGTCATCTGACTTAATTCTGATGGATAAATACTCGTAGCCTTTATCATTTGTTTTCTCATAGATATCATTCTGATACTTTATCAGTCTGGATTCTATCTCACTTCTTACGATTTCAAGTGTAGCTTCGTATTTACCATATATACTTGACATTATTCTCTTCCTATTACTCTCATAAATAATTAATGGATAACCGATTTATTCTTTCCTGTCTTCTTGGCTTCATATAAAGCATCATCCGCTCTCATGCAGGAAATATCTGCCAGCTCGCCCACTATCATTTCCGTAACTCCAAGACTGATAGTCTGAGACGGTGCATTAGGAAATTCAATAGTTGCGAAATTAATCCTAAAGGCCTCAGCAACATTTTCAGCCTTCTCAATATCGCATCCCGGAAGGAGAATCATAAACTCTTCTCCACCCCAACGACCTATGGAGCTGCCCGGAGCCATATCAGCAATCACTCTTTTGAGCATATCCGACAATTTCTGAAGCACTATATCCCCTTCATTATGTCCATAGGTGTCATTAACATGTTTGAAATTATCTATATCTATCATTATAAGAGACGAACCCGCTCTTACTCTTCCAAGAGCTCCCATTCCCTCGTTCTTACCGGAAATATCAGAAATACGTCTCTGAATCTCTGTACGGTTAAATAACCTGGTAAGTCCATCTGTTATAGCCGCTTTTCCCAGCTGTCTGTTAGCTTCTTCAAGTTCCTCTGTGGAAGCCTGGATAAATGTAGCTAACCGGTTTATCATTGAAACCTTTCCCGAAAACTCTTCGGTATCCATATCAACCTGAGGAATTTCCTTACCTTCTATATCCCCTTCTCTCTCTGCTTCAACTACAAGAGTTACATTATGCTGGTTCACATATCGTCCCTGTCTTAGGAACTCACCGGAAGTATAGAAACCTGAGGTAGGAGCAATGGACTGGAAAGGTTTTGTCTCATTTCCAACCTCATCATCTCCCCAGAAGGTACGTCTTGCAGCGCATGAAAATACCGTAAAGGTCTGAGGAATAAAATCCTGAAAGCTTATAGCAGTATTATATACGCTTTCCAGAATTGTCCATGGGTCACCATACGAAATCCTTGCCTGAACATTCTCAGCAATATCGGCAGTCATGGTGATAGATCCATCCGGATTACTTGCTATTGGTGCTCTTAATATATCCATTCCATTAAGTTCATAAATGAAAGGAAACTCAAGAGTATTCGTGAAGAAATTCTCATCATTCTTAATATTCAGATATCTGTAGTAAGTTTCATAAGCAGGCTTACCATCAAGCTCATACAGAACAGGCCCCTTAGCCTTTGTAACCGCAAGATGTCTTCCCAGAGGTTTCCAGCCGGTTACATGAGCTGTCATCACATGATAATCCTCTCCGCCTGTAAGAAGAAAAACTGTAGCATGATCTGAAATAGTTCCTTCTGAAGAGAATACAAAGGCATCATTCTCATTCATATCTTCCGAGAAAGCACCACCACCACAGAAAGCTATATTTCTCGGAAGTTCTGCAAGGTAATTGCAATAATCCGTCATAGACATACCTCGCATTGTGGTGAATGTTTTTATGGATTTAACCCACGGGTTTTCCCTGATATATTTGATGAGACTATCTGTTACAGATTGTGCTGTCTCTTCACTGAGCGGAAACTGGAAAAGCTTGATATGAGTAGATGGATATTCATATACAGTACAAATAATACTGATACTATCCTTACTCTTATCCCCCATTATAATATTTCCGTTTGTGGATGCGCCCATATAGAGAGAATCCGGTATTTCACTCTCTATCATACTGCAAATGCTCTTGATCTTAGATTTATTCAGAGTCTCTGTGTATATTTGAAACACAACACCTGAAACAATAGTAGATTCACACCATTGTCTGATTCTTTTAAGTGTTCTGAATAAATTCTCTTCATTTTTGTAATCAAACTGAAACTGTTTCATAAGTAACTCCTTTCAAATTCATCAACAGGAATTGGCTTTGAAAAATAATACCCCTGAAACAGTTTGCATCCCATTTCAGAAAGCATCTGATACTGGGTCTCTGTTTCGACACCTTCTGTAAGTGATTCTATTCCCAGATCTGTGGTAAGGTGAATAATATTCTGTACTATCTTCTGAGCTTTAATATCGTTTTCGGAAGCCTTCAGGAACATCATATCAATCTTAAGAAGGTCCACAGGCATGTCCTTCAGCAGATTCAGTGAAGAATATCCGCTTCCGAAATCGTCCATTTCAACAATAAATCCATCTTCTCTCAGTTTATTAAGAATCTGCATCCTGCTGTCAGCATCTGTCATCATGACAGTCTCAGTTATTTCAAGACGCAGTCTCTTAATGTCTATCTGAAACTCTTTGACAAGCTTATTTAATTCCTCCGGAACATTCATGAAGTAGAAATCCTTAGGCGAAATATTAATCGAGATAAATATATCTTTGTTAATATCCTTCCATTGGGAAATAATCTCACAGGCACAGCGCCACATGTATCTGTCAACATCCACTATCATTCCGTTCTTCTCAAATACAGGAATGAAACGTCCGGGTGAAAGATATCCATGTTCCGGATGCATCCATCTGACCAATGCCTCAGCACCAACAATCTTCCCGGAAGTATCTACAAGCGGCTGAAGATAAGGTACTATCCGCTTTTCTTCCAATGCCTTAGGCAGCTGTGTAGAAATCATCTGTTCCCAAAGCATCATTTCACGCATCTTGTCATCATAATAAACTATACCGGACTGGAATTCATTTCCTGCCATAGAAAGTGCCAGATGAGCTCTGTCAAATATTACAGAAACATCCAGGCCCTTCTCGTTAACCTCATATATTCCTATATTGATCATTATACGGTGCTCGACCTTGCCGTTACTAACCACAAAATCAGACAATTTCTTATTTACACTGTCCTTATCAAATTTATTGACCGGCATAACAAAGCCGAAGGTATCACCCGCTAGTCTTCCACAAATACCTTCTTTAGGTACAAAACTGCTAACAAGATCAGCTATGCATTTAATAGCATAATCACCAAAGTCATTTCCAAATATATCATTTACTATCTTGAAATTCTTTACATCAACATATCCCGCCAGGAATGCAATATCAAGATTCCTGTTAATCTTCCTCTCAAAGCTCTTATAAAGATATTCCTTGGTATAAAGACCTGTTAATGTATCATGATTAGCATTAAACAGTTCCATCTGAAGATTCTTCTGTTCTTCTGTATTATCACGAACACTGATAAGTGAACCTACAACACGGGAATTATCATTCTCAACATTTCTCTTATCTATTGAGTAGAATCTGACATTATTACCGGAGCCAAGAACCTTCTTCAGACTCCATTCCGGCTGCTCAGTATCAATATCTCCAAACAGATCATTTAGTTTCTCAGATACTTTATCAAACTGTTTACTGTTAATATCTATAAGATTCTTTCCGGGTTCATTCACCCAGATACATCTACCGGACAGATCAAAGAAGTATAGGGACTCCGGCATATCCGAAGCTATTCCTGCCAGCATTCGGTCCAGAAGACGCATAGGTCTGTAATAAATAGAGAAATAGAAAACCAGGAATCCAAATATAGCAAATCCAATCATCGATCTGTCAACAGGAGTTCTGGAAAATATATATGCAGTCTGCCACAAACCACCAACAACCAGACTGAGAAGAATAATAGAATACTTCTCAGAATATATTCGCGGTGTACGAACAAGCATTACTATATAAATAATAATTACCGCAAGAAAAATACCATAGCAGACTATCCTATGATAGGTCTGACCAAGGTGCGGAATCATACTGTAATATGGGAAATCGTCTACAATGATCTTCTCGGTCTCAAAAGCATGTCCGAAGAAAGGATTCAGCAGAAACTGAATTATATCTATGATCAGAATGGAATGTACAAAACCTCTGATATATTTATTACTCTTATTACTCCAGGAAATAGAGCAATACTTAAAGGCAAATCTAAGCATTGCATACATAAACAGATCCATACCCATGTAATAAATATAACAGCCAATAGTAGCTACAATCTCATTCCCTGAAGCTACAATTATTGTGTTTCCTACGATAGGTGGAATAATCGCGCTAAGAAGAAATGCCACCGCACCACTGATAGACTTGCGGGACCTTTTGGCAAGAACTATACAAAGAATAAGCGCTATCGTCATTCCTATAAGGAATGCTGAAAAAAGCTCTCGCATTTATTAACCCCTCTTCCCAAACATTATTATTAATTATAAGGGTTTTCGGGATAAATCACAACCCAAAAGAAATACGTATATAACCAAAAGAGAACCATAAAACCAAAACCCGGAGCATTTCTGCTCCGGGCAACTATCAATATATTTATCTAAGTAATAAATTACTCGATGATTGATACAACAGAACCTGAACCAACTGTTCTACCACCCTCACGGATAGCGAATCTAAGTCCCTGCTCCATAGCAACTGGATGGATAAGCTCGATTGTCATCTCTACGTTATCTCCAGGCATGCACATCTCTGTACCTGCAGGAAGATTGCAGACACCAGTAACGTCTGTTGTTCTGAAATAGAACTGTGGACGATAGTTG
>CACZPG010000201.1 GCA_902782965.1 uncultured Lachnospiraceae bacterium | reverse complement strand
GAAAGATACGAAGAAGAGATAAAACAGCTTAATGACAAGGATATTCGTCTGTTTAAAATTCAGGAGAAATTCAATTTCCATCATACTGAAGATATGAATGAAGGCGGAAGCTGGAATTATGCCTGCTATCCGGAGGTGCTTGATTTCGGTGCAGTTGCATTCTTTACTGCCGACGAGCTTAAGAGGAGAGAGAACGTTCCTATCGGAATCTATAATACAGCAATCGGTGGTACTCCAATTAAGTCCTGGTGTTCAGAGAAGACCATGCGAAGATTGGGACTTCATGTTGCTGAATATGAAGCGTGTGGTAACGATGAGTGGGTACATAACACCATCAAAACCGAAGCTGAAGGTGATGTTAAGTGGAGAGAGGAAGCGGACAGCTATTTCTCTGAAGATCTTTCAGATAAGGAAGGCGGTACCTTCAATGTTCCGGGATTCTTTGAAGGGATGGCACTGGGGAACAGATGTCTGGCAATTTATTTCAGGAAAGAATTCGACCTTCCAGCCGGCTGGAGCGAGGAAGAGTCTAAGCTGTACCTTGGTGCAATTATTGATTCCGACAAGGTCTATGTGAATGGTGAATTTGTAGGAGAGACCGGATATCTCTATCCTCCGAGAATTTACAAGGTTCCGAAGGGAGTACTTAAGGAAGGCAGAAATGTAATTGAGATAAGACTTCTTGTATTCAGAAATGAAGGCGGCTTCATGCCGGGTAAGGAGTATCAGTTAAAGCGAGCAGATGGGGAGATTATATCCCTGGAAGGCAAGTGGGAATATAAGGTTGCCAAAGAAATGCCATTCCTGGAGAATCTTACATTTTTCTCATATAAGGCGACAGGTGTATATAACTGCATGATCTATCCACTCCGAAGACAGAAATGCAGAGGCTTCTTCTTCTATCAGGGAGAGTCAAATGTAGATGATTACGCAACCTATAAGGAAGAATTCGAAGCTGTTATAGAGGACTGGAGAGAACTCTGGGGAGACGACAGTCTGCCGTTTATGTTCATTCAGATAGCTGCCTTCAATGATGGTAACCGACATGGTTACTGGGGAAGAAGATCCCGGTTCACAGAGGAGCAGAGGAAGTGTACGGAGCTTCCGCGAACAGCCATGATTCAGGCCTATGACCTGGGTGAATTCAATGATCTGCATCCTACTAACAAGAAGGAGGTGGGCAGACGTGCTGCTCTGGCTGCCGAAGATCTCGTATATGGAAGAGATAAATATGTGCCAGGACCGGAGAAACGTGAGGTGATCTTCAGCAGGTCTGAAAGCGGTGCTTCAGAGGCTAAGATAGTCTTCGATGATAACATCAGACTGATTCTTAGTCATGGTATAGGTGTAATAACAGATGAGAACAGAAATGAGACTGAAGCAAAAGGTTTCAGCTATTGGAAGGCTGATAAAGCTATCGAGGCTGAAGCAGAAATCGTTGATGGTAATACTGTAATAGTGAGATTTCCTTCTGATGCAGAAGCCATAAGCTATGCCTGGAGTGACAGCCCGCTGGAGGCAAACCTGTATTCTGAGGACAGACTTCCGGTAGTGCCGTTCTATGAACCTGTTAATGTTTAGTTTCAAATAAACCATTTCGAAGGAAGTATGAAAACTTCCCCAAAAGGAAAGAGGAGAAGAAAATGCTTAGAGAAGTGAAGGTAGAAAATGGAATAGTAAGAGGAGTTGCATCTGCAGATCCGAGAGTGACAGCATTTAAAGGTATTCCTTATGCTGCACCTCCAGTAGGTCCGAACAGATGGAGACCGCCACAGCCCTGCGAGGACTGGGATGGAGTACTGCTTGCACAGGAATTTGCTCCTATATCAATGCAGGATCAGCCGGGGGTCGGAACAGATGTGTATTGCAAGGAGTGGCATGTAGATCCGGATATTCCGATGGATGAAGACTGCCTGTATCTGAATGTCTGGACTCCGGCAAAGAGTGCTGATGAGAAACTGCCTGTACTGGTATGGTATTTCGGCGGTGCGTTCCAGTGGGGATATACAGCTGAGATGGAATTCGATGGAGAACGTCTTGCCAGAAGAGGAATTATAGTTGTCAGTGTTAATTACAGACTGGCAGTAATGGGCTTCCTTGCTCATCCGGAGATAACCCGTGAGAATCCGGATGCACCGGCCAATTTCGGACTGCTGGATCAGCAGGCGGGACTTCACTGGGTATATAGAAACATAGCTGCCTTCGGTGGTGATCCGGAAAGGATTACTATAGCCGGTCAGTCAGCCGGAGGTGGAAGTACCCTTCAGCAGCTGACCTGTGAAGATAATAAAGATATTGTAAAGGGAGCTGTTATCTTCAGTGGAATGATTGATATGGAGGGTCAGAAGGGAGATATATTTAATCCGCTGACACTTGAGCAGGCTGAGAAGAACGGAGAGGACTTCTTCAATTATATTGGAGTAAAGAGTCTCGAGGAAGCCCGCAGTATAGAGGCTTCCAAAATCCGTGATCTGTACGGAGAGTATTCTCCGATGAACTTTGCTCCGGATTCACCTCCTGATCTGTCCAAGAAAATGTTCCCGATAATTGACGGAAAGCATTATTTCAGCAACCCGCTTAAGAGGCTGGTTGCCGGAGAGTGTCCGGATGTACCGGTGATGTCCGGATATACCAGTGATGAATTCACCTTCGGTGGTGTAAATATTGTCGAGAAGAGTGTTAAGAATTCCGTTTCAGCGGCCATTAAGAATGACAAGGAAGCAGGAAGAAACAGAGAGTTCTATTGTTACTGTTTCAATCCTGATATTCCGGGTGAAGATAATCCGGGAACCTTCCATTCGGTAGATCTCTGGTTCTGGTTCGAGAGCATTCAGAAATGCTGGAGACCTTTCAAGGGAAGGCATTTCGATCTTTCCAGACAGATGTGTAATTATTTCGCAAACTTTGTGAAGACAGGTAATCCTAATGGCCTTGATGCAGATGGTACACCTATGCCTGAGTGGAAGACCTTTAATGAAGGTGAGAATGTAATAACCTTCAAGACTGATGAACAGTAAATACATTTGTCTCCATAAGTTGTAAACCATAAGTTGAAGGAAACTTATTATGAGTATGAAGAGTATAATTGATGAAACATTTCTTCTGAATAATGAAACCGCCCGCAGACTATATTTCGAGCATGCAGAGAAGCTGCCCATCATAGATTTTCATAATCATCTGAATCCTCAGGAAATATATGAGGACAGGAGTTATGCGAACATGACTGAGGTCTGGCTTGGCGGTGATCATTATAAATGGCGTGCCATGCGAGCCATGGGTTATCCGGAGGAGCTGGTTACCGGAAGGATAATTGAGAAGTCAGAAGGAATGGCCGGAAGAACTCCGGAAGAAAACTCTGAAGGTTATGCAGAAGCAGGAGAAGGCCTGGCAGGAAACAGCCTGGATTACAGAAGATTTGCAGCCTATGCAGCTACGGTTCAGAACTGTGTAGGTAATCCGCTTTATCACTGGACTCATCTTGAACTGAAGAGATACTTTGATATTGACGATGCTCTCTGCCCGGAAACTGCGGAGACTATTTGGAACAAATGTAATGCTCTTCTGCAGACGGAAGCTTTCACAACAAGAAATCTGCTCAGAAAACAAAAGGTCAGGGTGCTCTGCACTACGGATGATCCCGTGGATGATCTGAAATGGCACGGGCTTCTGAGAGAGGAAGGCTCCGACATAAGTGTAAGACCATCTTTCAGACCGGGAAATGTACTCGATATTGAGAAGGGGACATTTGTCTCCTACATAAACAGGCTGTCAGAAGTCTCTGGAATTAAGATTACAGATGTGGATAGTCTTCTGGAGGCACTCCGGATCAGACTTAAATTCTTTATAGAAAACGGATGCCGCGTGACGGATCACAGCCTTGAAACGGACTTCTTCAGAGAAACCACTGAAGACGAGGTTAATGATATTTTCACGAGAAGAATGGCCGCAGACCGGGATAAGGAAGGAAATTCCGTCTGCAATCTTACTGTTGATGAAACGGCAGCTTTTAAAGGTTACATTCTCAGTGAACTTGGAAGGATGTATGCTGACGAGGGGCTGGCTATGCAGCTTCATATAGGAGCCATCAGAAATAACTCGGAGCGGATGTTCAGGGCACTGGGGGCTGACACAGGCTTTGACAGTATCAATGATTATAATTACGCACCTCAGCTTGCGGCACTTCTGAACAGTATGGATGTGACGGATCAGCTTCCGAGAACAATCCTGTATTATCTTAATCCCAAGGATGCTGCGATGCTGATGACCATGGCCGGAAATTTCCAGGGAAATGTTCAGGGAATAAAAGGAAAGATTCAGCTGGGAAGTGCCTGGTGGTTCAATGATCATAAGAGCGGAATGCAGTACCAGCTGCAGGCTCTTGCTGATATGGGTGTGCTGTCCACCTTCATCGGGATGCTTACGGATTCCAGAAGTTTTCTGTCCTTCCCAAGGCATGAATATTTCAGAAGGATTCTGTGCAACCTGGTGGGAACACTTGTGGAAAACGGAGAATATCCGAAGGATATGGAATTCCTCGGTAGGATTATAGAGAATATCTGCTACTATAACGCAGAAGAATATTTCAGGTTATGAGTTGATATATGTATTAACAATATAATGAATGCATTAAATCGAGTCCGGATATAGAAGCAATTAGAAACATTAATAACAAGGAACATATAAGATCGATGGAATCAATAAATGAAATCAAAGAGAAACTTAGAAGTATCGGAATCGTTCCGGTGGTTGTGCTGGATGATGAGAACCAGGCGGAGCCTCTGGCGGAAGCCCTGATCAAGGGTGGTCTGCCCTGTGCAGAGGTGACCTTTAGAACAGATGCCGCGGCAGGTGCCATTAAGAGGATGAAGGATCATTATCCGGAGCTTCTGGTAGGTGCGGGAACCGTGCTTACCAGGGAACAGGTGGACAGAGCTGTACAGGCCGGTGCTCAGTTTCTGGTAAGTCCGGGTTTTAACCCGGATACTGTCAGGTACGCACTTGATAATGGAATTCCTTTCACTCCGGGAACACAGACTCCGGGAGAGATGGAGCAGGCTATGGCTCTGGGACTGGACTTCGTGAAATTCTTTCCGGCTGAAGCCTCCGGTGGTTTAGGAATGATAAAGGCTGTGGCGGCTGCCTATACAGGGCTGTCTTTCATGCCAACTGGCGGAATAAATGCAGCTAATGTCCGGGATTATCTCGCTTATGACAGAATAGTAGCCTGCGGTGGAAGCTGGATGGTTAAGAAGGAAATGGTCAACAACGGAAGCTTCGCTGAAATAGAAGAAATGGTCAGGGAAGCAGCTGAAATTGTAAAAGAAATCAGAGTTACTAACTAAGTAAGTATAAGGTGTATTATAAGGTGTTCAGATGAATATTAATATTAAACCTAAAAGTGAATGCAAATATGATCTTCTGAGTCTCGGTGAAGTCATGTTGAGATTTGATCCGGGAGAGGGAAGAATAAGAACAGCCAGGAGCTTCAGAGTATGGGAAGGTGGCGGAGAATACAACGTTGCCCGTGCACTCCATAAAGGCTTCGGTATGACAACGGGAATAATAACGGCTATTGCCGATAATGAAATCGGACGGCTGCTCAAAGATCTGATAGAGCAGGGAGGTGTAGATACCTCACTTATCTGTTATAAGACCACAGACGGCATTGGTAAGGAATGCCGAAACGGACTTAATTTCACTGAAAGAGGCTTCGGAATCAGAGGAGCTCTCAGCTGTTCCGACAGAGCCAATACTGCAATCTCTAAGGCTACTGCTGAAGACTTTGATTTTGACTATATATTCGGAGAACTGGGTGTGAGATGGTTTCATACAGGAGGTATCTATGCAGCACTTTCTCCTGAGTCCCAGAAGACGGTGATCGAAGCCTGCAAGACTGCGAAGAAATATGGAACGGTAGTTTCCTATGATCTTAATTACAGAGCATCACTCTGGGAGCTTGCCGGTGGAGTTGACAGAGCGGTTGAAGTTAATAAAGAGATAGCTAAGTATGTTGATGTGATCATTGGAAGTGAAGAGGATTATACAGCCTGTCTCGGATATGAGGTTGAAGGAACTGACGGAAACTTTCAGAAGCTTGATACGCAGGCCTTTAAGAAGATGCTGCTTCAGGTTTCGGAAGACTATCCCAATATCAGAGTTCTGGCAAATATGCTTCATACCGTTCGAACAGCTAATATAAATGACTGGAAAGCACTTTGTCTTGCAGACAGTGAGATATACCTGTCAAAGGAATATGAGGGACTGGAGGTTCTGGACAGAGTGGGAATCGGAGATTCCTTTGCGGCCGGATTCATTTATGGACTTATGACTACCCGGGATCCTGAAATCTCGGTTAATTACGGAACGGCTCATGGTGCCCTGGCAATGACTACTCCTGGAGATACTTCCATGGCAAGCGTCGAAGAGGTGGAAGCGGTTATGGAAGGCGCCGGTGCCAGGGTTAAGCGATGATATAAGTCTGGAGGGTTAATTTAATCCTGCAAAAACCTGAATGAGTCTGATAATAAGGCAGATAACAGAATCAGATAGAAATAATATAAAAAATAGAAAAAAGAAAAAAATAAAAAAAGAGATATACGCAGATGAGAGAATTCAGTTTAAATATATGGAAAGATGATGAGTATCGGTACGAAGCTGCTTATGGCTTCGTACCGAATATTCATGCCTATATTCATGATAATAATGATGAAAACAGTAACGGTAATGTTTCAGGAAACAGAGACTGCATGCTGATTGTTCCGGGGGGAGGATACTGCATGTGTACGACTCATGAAGGAGAACTTCCTGCCAGGGTTTTCTATGAACAGGGCATGAATGTATTTGTTCTGACTTATACAACGGACATTACCATGTCTGTACCACTTAAGAAACAGCCTCTGATGGATGTTTCCAGAGCTGTAAGGTTCATAAGGAAGAATGCTGAGGAATATAATATAAAGGACAGCAGATTTATCATCTGTGGCTTTTCGGCCGGTGCCCATGTATGTGGAAGCCTGGCGGTTCACTACGATGATGTAGAGGATATGGATCCGGATTACCGGGATATATCCAACAGACCGGATGGAGTAATTCTGTCCTACCCTGTTATTACCAGTGGTGAGTATACGCACATTTATACGATTCAGACGCTTCTCGGAAATGAACCTTCCCGGGAGGAACTGGAATATTATTCCATAGAGAAGAATGTTACGGAGAATACCCCACCGTGCTTTATCTGGCAGACGCTTACTGATGATCTGGTTCCTGTGGAGAACAGCTATCTGATGGCGGAAGCTCTTAGGAGTAAGGGGGTTCCTTACGCGCACTATGTATTTCCGTCCGGTTTTCATGGTCTGAGTGTTCCGTCAGATGAATTCTTCAACGGATATACAGGTGGACAGTATACCCTGGATCAGCTCGAAAGAGCAGTCAAGGCTGTTAAACAGGGACAGGGGATAAATGTATCTGACAGAAGGAAGGCTGAGCTTGAAGCTCAGTTCCCGGACATTATCCCTGACGAGGAATCGCAGACTGAAACTGTGGATGAAGATAATTTCTCAGATAGTTTGAAGAACGATAAGAATACATCTGACAAAGAATCAGATAAGGATGCTGATTCAGAGAACAAGGAAGAATTCATCCCTATAATCGACAGAACCTGGAGTGAGGATGTAGGTCTCTGGACCGAACTTGCCAGGGTTTGGATCAACAGAATTGGCATATAATAAATAATCCGGAAGATATTTCGGAATTAGTGGAGGATAAAATGAGAAGAGGTTTAAAGAGGTTTATGAGTATTATGCTTGCTTCGGTAATGCTGGCAGGCATAAGCGGCTGTGGAAAAGGCAATCCGTCGGAGGATGGAAATAATGAGGCAGCCGTAACAGAGGATACTGCATCCCAGGGGACAGCAACGGCTGCGATAGTACCTGAACTGGAAGGAAATCTCATCAAGAATGGTTATTTCAATGATGAGAATGTGGCGGACTGGTCTATTGAATGTGGAGCATCTAAGATATCTGTATGTGATGATGCTTCCCTGGCACCCGACAGCTATCCTAAGTATGCGGTGATTGACAGGGATGCTTCCACAGCTTCCCCCTACGACTGTTTCGCCCAGGATGTTACTGATTCACTGGAAAGCGGAGTGACTTATGATTATGAGTTCTATGCAATGCTTTCGGAGGATTATAAGGACGCTCCCGCTGAACAGAGAGTGGTTGACTTTGCTCCATATATTACTGTCGGAGGACAGACCAATTATCTCGGATCCTATTCTTCTGAAATAACAGGAAATCCGAGTGAGACCCTTGAAGCCGGAAAATGGACCAAGTTTTCGGGCACCTTTACCCCTATGTTTGATGGAAAAGCTGAGAAAGCGGTTATCCGTATTATCGAACAGGGAACGGACTACGGAAACGGAGTATGTGTTAAAGGAGATTATTACGTGGCAGGAGTTAAGCTTGTTGCAGAAGGCGGCGGTGCCGCAAAGGAGAATGCTATGGGTGTTGAAGAAGATATTCCTGATCTCAGAAGTGTTGTAGCTTCAGCAGACGGTCTCGGAGAGGATGCTATCTGTGGAACCTGTCTCGGAAGTGTGGGAGTTAATGATTCCAATCTTATGAAGCTTGTGGAGAAGCATTTCAATGCAGTTACTCTCGAGAACGAGCTGAAGATGGATTCTATGTTTGGCTACAATAATGATTCCCCTGCAGCAGGAAGTATTCATGAGGAAGAACTGAATGGTGAAACCATAGAGGTTCCGACTCTTGATAATTCAAGGGCAGATGCAATTCTTGATAAGATTGTTGAATGGAATGATGCTAATCCTGATAAGCAGATAAGAGTAAGGGGCCATGTTCTTGTATGGCATTCACAGGCACCTGAGTGGTTCTTCCATGAAGGTTATGACAAGAAGAATGATTACGTATCTAAAGATGAAATGAATAAGAGACTTGAGTGGTATATCAAGTCCGTACTCGAGTATTATACTGCGGATGACAGTAAGTATAAGGGTCTCTTCTATGGCTGGGATGTTGTGAACGAGGCTATCAGTGATGCCTCCGGAACCTACAGAACCGATGAAGAGGCAGGTTCAGATAAGCTGTCAGATTCAACTCACGGCAGCAAGTCCAGCTGGTGGAAGGTTTATGGTTCAAATGAATTTATTATAAATGCATTTAAATTTGCAAATACTTATGCACCTTCAGAGCTTGAACTTTATTATAATGATTATAATGAATGTGATTCAAATAAGATGAAGGGTATAGTTCAGCTGCTCACAGATGTTAAGGGAGCTGAAGGAACACGTATTGATGGTTTCGGTATGCAGGGACATTATACTGTAAGTGCTCCTTCTGTTGATCAGATTGAGACCGCTGTCAGAGCTTATTCAGAGGTGGTTGGCAAGGTAATGCTTACCGAGCTGGATGTAAAGGTAAGTGCACTCTTCGACGGAACAGAGGAAGGTCTGCCGGATGAATATGCCCGTCAGGCAGCTTATTACGGTTCTATTTATGAACTGATGAAGTCACTTAACAGTGAAGATG
>CACZPG010000200.1 GCA_902782965.1 uncultured Lachnospiraceae bacterium | reverse complement strand
GGAGAGACTATCGTTATATACGTAAGTCAGGGTAAGGAAGAGAAGATAACCAAGGTTCCTGATCTTTCAGGTCAGACAGAAACTACTGCCAGAGGAAGTCTTGAGGCTGCCAAGCTTACAGTCGGAGATATTACTTATGAATACAGTTCAAATGTTCCTGCCGGCGAGGTAATCAGTCAGAGTATAGCTGCCAATACTGAGGTTAAGGAAGGAACAGTAATAGGATTTGTTATAAGTAAAGGTGTTGAGAAGAAGTCTTATACAGGAAAAGTCAGCGGTACTATTTCTACCGATGATGAGATTCTTGCGGAGACAACAGTTACTGTAACTGTATATATTAATGATGCAGCCGGTGTACATCAGGTGTATTCAACAACCGAGGCCGGTGGTTCTATTGATATAGGCGGAAGTCTTGCTGATCTTCAGTATAACAACGGAACTATAACATTTATTGTTATGACTCTTGAAAATGAAGATGTATCTGCAAGTTATGTACAGGCACTCACACTAACATATGAAGAGCAGTAGTTATGAAATTAACGGGTAAAGTAATTAAAGGTATAGGCGGCTTCTACTATGTAGTAGCCGCTAATGCTTTATATGAATGCAGAGCAAGAGGTTTGTTCAGAAAGCAGGGCATTACTCCACTGGTAGGAGATGTCGTGGATATAGAACCGACAGGAGAGGAAAATGTTGCTTTTCTTTGTGATGTTCATTCCCGGACATCAGAACTGGTAAGACCTGCGGTTGCGAATGCTGACCAGTCTATGCTTATATTTGCGGCAGCCAGACCGGATATCAACTTCGGGCTTATAGACAGATTTCTTGCCAATATGACACAGCAGGATATGGATACAATTCTGTGCGTAACCAAGACGGATCTTGTCGATGAAGATAAGCTGCAGAGTATTATCGAAATATATGATAAGGCCGGCTATGAAATCTATCCTGTATGTAATAAGACCGGTGAAGGTCTGGACAGAATCCTTCAGGTGCTGAAAGGAAAGTCTACAGTTCTTTCAGGACCTTCCGGAGTAGGCAAATCATCACTTATAAAGAACCTGATTCCTCACAGTGAGGTTGAGATTGGAGAACTCAGTGAGAAGATTGGAAGAGGAAAGAATACAACCCGGCATACAGAACTGATCGAACTGGATAATGAGAGTACGGTATATGATACTCCCGGATACAGCAGTATAGATCTGATCTGTAATGATGAAACCCTGCTGGGAGATTTGTTCAGAGAATTCGTTCCATATATAGGTGAATGCAGATTTACGGGCTGCAGTCATATTAGTGAACCTGACTGTGCTGTAAAGAATGCAGTAAATGATGGTATTATTTCATCGGCACGGTATAATAGTTATAAGGAAATGTATAGCAGTATAAAGGCTAGGAGGAAGTGGTAATGAATATCTTATCGCCATCAATGCTTTCGATTGATTTTGGAAATATAGAACGTGATTTGAAGGAGATGTACCAGGCGGGAGCAGATACTCTTCATTTTGATATAATGGATGGCATGTTTGTGCCGAATATTTCTTTCGGACAGCCGGTGTTCAGAGCTGTCAGGAAAATTCTTCCTGATGTGAAACTGGATGTACATATGATGGTTCAGGAACCTACAAGATATCTGGATGATTTTGCTTCTGCGGGTGCGGATATAATGACAATTCATTATGAGGCGACTTCAGATGTGGAGAAAGCAATTAAGGATATTAAGTCTGCAGGGATTAAGGTGGGGCTGGCCTTGAAGCCCGCAACTTCTGCAGAAGTTCTGCTTCCGTATCTTGATGAACTTGATATGGTTCTTATCATGAGTGTTGAACCCGGATTTGGTGGACAGGCTTTCAGACCGGAATCTCTGGACAAGATACGGCAGACAAGGCAGTATATTCGTCAGAGAGGACTTAATACTGATATAGAAATAGATGGTGGTGTAACTGCGAATAATCTGGCAGATATTCTTGATGCAGGTGCTAACGTTATTGTAACAGGATCATCTATATTTAATGGAAATATAACCGAGAATGTTAAAAGATTTCTGGAGATAATGAAATGAAATGTCTGCTTGTAGCCGGTGGCAGTGTTGACAGAAAGCAGCTGTCAGATATTTATGATAAGATGGGTAAGCCTTTTGTAGTTGGAGTAGACAGAGGCGTAGTGTATCTTAAGGATGCCGGCATTCCTGTTGATGCAGCGATAGGTGACTTTGATTCCATCAGCGAATCTGAGAGAAGCCTGCTTAAGCAGCTTAATGAGGTTGAGGAACTGTGTCCTGTTAAAGATGATACCGATACAGAACATACCATCAGATATCTGGTGGACAGAGACTTTGAAGAGGTTGTTCTGCTGGGGTGTACCGGCACCAGACTTGACCATACTTTAGATGCGATTTTTCTGTTGAAGATTTTTGCTGAGAAGGGAATTTCTGCATATATTCTTGATCTGAATAATAAGATTTATGTCAGAAAGGGATTGGTTGAATTTAAAAGAGAAGAAATATTCGGAAAATATATTTCGATGCTTCCATATTCTGACAGATGTATTGTTTCTGAAATCAGAGGATTTAAGTATGTTGACGATAATCTCGAGCTGATAAGAGAAAGCGGAAGAGGAATCAGCAATGAACTCCTTGAAGAAACGGGATATATAAATGCCGGAGATTATATAATATTCATGGAGACGAAGGATTAGATGGATATTAAAGGGTTTGCAAAGGGAAAGAGAGCGAATTACTTTGAATTCGCGTTTCTGAGTACAGTTTTTACGGTAGGGATAACAGGCGCTGCTATCCTTCCTTTTTATGTTTATCTCTTTGGAGCCGGAATATTTTGGGAATTTCTCGGGATCATAGTATGCCTGATATTTGTATGGAGTTACGAGGCGTATAAGCTTATGAGATATGCCAGAAAAAATACGGAGATTATTTCCCTGCCCGGATATTTCAAATACAGATTCAAGGATCCGGGTGAATATCTGAGACTTCTTGCAGCAACTGAGGTTCTGACTCTTTCTGTTGTTATCATTTCTGTTCTCCTTAAAGAAGTCGGAATAATAGTGGAGAAAATTCTGGGAATGCAGGCTCAGAATGTTGCTTTCGTTATTATGATAATAGTATCACTGTATCTGGGATGGTTTGGGATTAATGCTCTTATCAGGAGCGCTCCTGTCAAGGGTGTTCTGATGCTGGGAATAATTGTTGTAATAGTGATATACACATTTGTTACGGTGGGTTCCAGACAGCTTGTCAGAAATATAATGCTTACGGATATAACAGGAAGCGTAAGCGAATATGTCAATATCTTATACCATGATGGAAGAATGCTCTTTGCTGAGGATTATATTTCTCTTATTTCATTGGGGCTTCTGGCATCGGGAATGCCCTTCCTTCTTTCATCCTTCTTTATTTCAAGAAACTCCAGACTGATTTCGGTAAGCAAGCAGATATCTGTTTATTTTATGATTATTTTTTTTGTTGCTGCTGCATGCATGGGTGGTATTTCCAGGGGATATCTGTATCCGGTTAAGATTACCAGATCGATGTCAGATTATTTCAAATTATTCTATGAAAGACTTGCTGAGAGCGGCCCGTCCGGCGGCTTTATGGCAGGACTTCTTCTCATACTCATTATTCTTGCGTTTGTCACTGCAATAGAAGGTTCTCTTCATGTTATAGTTACGGTTCTGTTCAATGATATTATCATGGGTGGAAAACTTATCAGAATCAAAGAAGAAAGAGAGAGGCTTTATCTGTTCTGCGTCACATTTGTAATGGGAATGATGTGCTTCGTGATAAGTCAGTGTCTGGGAGATATATCCATTAATGTGCTTGTTATTTTCCTGGCTACGCTTGGCTGTTCCGTAGCTCCTACAGTACTTATGTCTCTGGTTTGGAAGAGGATGAATAAATACGGATGTATGGCGGGACTTGTAACCGGACTGCTGAGTGTGCCATTCTTGAAATTTGCACATCTTTTTGGACACAGTGGACAGAAGGTTTCTCTGTGTGACATTCTCGGAGTTAATTCGGTAGTTCCGTCCATGTTTGTTTCATTTATGATAATTATAGTAGTGAGTCTTATTACTCCCAAACCTGATGAGGCTGTTATAGATGAATTCAATGACATCGAACATAGAATTACTAACTAAGTCAAAATGCTTCCTTATTTGCAGGGGAAACATGGTGACCGATGTAAAAAGAACAGAAAAAAGGCACCTCATTTGAGATGCCTTTAATATACACTATTCATAGGGTGAGAGAGTTATGAAAAATCTATGGTTAAAATATAACCCTTAAATTTGAACAAACTATTAACAAAAAAATAATTATCTGTAAAAAATATAATAAAAAATAATATTTTATGGTTCTTTCATATAATTGTTGTTTGTGGTAAAATTAGAGGAGTGTGGTAAAAAGGAGAATCAGGTATGGCAAAGTATAAAAGAAATACACAGAGCTTTGCAGAAGCGGTTAGGAATGTTTCTTCTGATGTGACGGAAATCAAGGCTGAGCAGCAGGAGAATGATTCTGACGTTGATGCAGAAGAATTAAATGCTGTCGAAGAAGATGAGCTAAGTGAGGACCAGTCTGAAATTAAGTCTGAGAATAAATCAGAGACTAAGTCTGCTCGTCTGTCTTCAGATGATGAAATAAATGATTCAAAGCAGGAGACTGTCGAAAAAATAAATGAAGTAAAATCGGAATCCGGAACCGGGAATAAAGCCGGTAAAAAATCTGAAGGTAAGACCGAGGATAAAACTGAGAACAAAACCGGAAAGTCCTCCGGTGGTAAGACAGTCATAAAAGAGAGGATGAATATGGACACTAGGGAAATCAGAATTCCTCAGATGGAGAAGGAACTTAAATCTACAGAGGAAATTAAAGGTCTTAATGAAGATACTACATTCATAACACAGGGTACTCTGGTACATGGCGATATCGAATCCGATGGTGATATTGAAGTAAGAGGCCGTGTAGATGGCAATATCAGATGCAGTGGCAAGCTGATTGTCAGTGGAACTGTGAATGGTGATATAGTAGCCGGAGAACTGTATGGTGAAGAGGCTGATATTACCGGAGAGATTCGTGCGCAGGGAATAGTCAAGATAGGTGCGGGATCTGTTACAGTAGGTAATATTTCGGCAGAGACTGCGGTTGTAGCCGGTGCTGTTAAAGGAGATATGGATATCAGAGACGAAGTGGTATTTGATTCTACAGCGGTAGTTATCGGTAATATTAAATCTAAGTCTGTTGATATCAGAAGCGGAGCTATAGTAGAAGGCTTCTGCAAACAGGTTTATTCAAATGTCGATGTAGAGAAGTATTTCAGCAAAGATATTGAATCACTTTAAATCGATTAAAAAATATAAGGGGATGACAAACTATGAAATACAACAGAATTCTTCTCAAACTCAGTGGCGAAGCACTGGCCGGCGAGAAAGGCCGTGGCTTCTCTGAAGAAGAGGTGAGTCGTGTCGCAGAGGAAGTTAAGAAGGTTTCCGATAAAGGAATACAAATCGGAGTGGTTATCGGCGGAGGTAATTTCTGGAGAGGAAGAACTTCTAATGATATGGACCGCGTTAAGGCAGATCAGATTGGTATGCTTGCTACAGTAATGAACTGTATTTATGCAGCAGATGCCTTCAGAAGAGCAGGAATGAAATGCAAGATAATGTCTCCCTACAGCATAGGTGATGTTACAGAACTCTATGTCAGGGACAAGGCTATAGAGGCTATGCAGGAAGGCTACATTGTATTCTATGCAGGAGGAACCGGTCATCCGTATTTCTCTACGGATATGTCTACAGTTCTCAGGGCAGTTGAAACACAGTGTGATGTAATTCTTTCGGCAAAGGCTATTGACGGAGTTTACGATAGTGATCCGAAGCTGAATCCGGATGCTAAGAAATTCGATGAGATGCAGATGTCAGACATTGTTGATAAGAAGCTTGGAGTTATTGATCTGGCTTCAGCAGTTCTCGCAATGGAGAATCATATGCCGATGCTTCTTTTCGGACTTTCAGAAGAAGATTCAATTATCAGAGCAGTGTCGGGAGATAAGATCGGAACGATTATTAACAGTTAGGAAGAGATAAAAACAGACTTGTAAATGTACATAACTATATAATTCAGGAGGTTAAAGAAATGACAGGTTATGAAGAGAAAATGCAGAAGGCAGTAGATGCTCTTGCAAATGAGTATGCAACTATCAGGGCAGGACGTGCTAATCCACGTATTCTTGACAAGATAAGAGTAGATTATTATGGTTCTCCAACAAATATTCAGGGTGTGGCAAATGTTTCCGTTCCGGAAGCAAGAACACTTATGATCACACCATGGGAGCCTTCAATGGCTAAAGCTATCGAGAAGGCTATTCTTGCATCAGATTTAGGAGTTACTCCTAATAATGACGGTAAGAACGTTATCATTAATTTCCCTGAGCTTACAGAGGAGAGACGTAAAGAACTTGCTAAGGATATCAAGAAGAAGGGCGAAGAGGCTAAGGTTATTGTTCGTAATGTAAGACGTGATGCTAAGGATGCAGCTAAGAAGCAGAACAAGGCAGGAGAGCTTTCAGAGGACGAGCTTGCAGATGCTGAAGATGATATCCAGAAGGCTACAGATAAATTCGTTGAAGAAATCGACAAAATGATCGAATCCAAGACAAAAGAAATCATGACGGTATAAAGGTGCAAAGTTCGGCTGAAGAATATCAGAAGAATCAGACTCATAAGCTTGCTTAATGTGATAGCTGAGGTCAGCTGAACGTCTGAAAGGATAAATAATGGCAGAAGAATACAAAATCCCACAGCATGTTGCCATCATTCTGGATGGTAACGGAAGATGGGCCAAGAAACGTCATATGCCTCGTAATTACGGGCATAAAGTCGGAGCTGATAATCTGGAGCAGATAATAGAGGATGCCTGGAATCTGGGTATCAAGTATCTGACAGTATACGCATTTTCCACTGAGAACTGGAAGAGGTCTGTGGAGGAAGTTACAGGTCTGATGACAATCCTCAGAGATTTTCTTAGACGGTCTATTGATAAGGCTAATAAGAATAATATGCGTGTCAGGGTTATTGGTGACAGAACGAGACTGGATAAAGATATTATTGAGGCAATAGAGAGACTTGAGGAAGCCTCCGGAAATAATACAGGACTTCAGTTCATTGTTGCTCTCAATTATGGCGGAAGAGATGAGATTACCAGAGCTGTGAAAGGAATAGTCAGCGATGTGAAATCCGGACTTATTTCTGAGGATGATATCACGGAAGATTTTATTTCTTCACGACTTGATACAGGTGGTATTCCTGATCCTGATCTTCTTATCCGTACAAGTGGGGAGCTCAGGATATCCAATTTCCTGCCATGGCAGATATCCTATTCGGAATTCTATTTCTGTGAGACACCATGGCCAGATTTTAATAAAGAATCTCTGAAGGAAGCTATTGATTATTATAATGGCAGAGACAGAAGATTCGGTGGAGTGTAGAAAATGTTTGTTACCAGACTGATAAGCGGAATAATACTTGTCATATTGGCAATTGCGGTTCTTTTTATAGGCGGACCTGTTACAGGACTGGCGATGATGGGACTTTCAATTGTAGGTGTGTTTGAACTCTGTCGGGTTTATAAGATAGAGAAGCATTCACCGGCCATACTGGCATATATATGGACTGTTCTGTATTATGTTGCACTTATGCTCAGTAAGAAAAAGATGCTGGGACTGCAGCTTAGCAGGCTTGCAATGCCTATCATGATAACATATCTGCTGATCATACTTGCTGTATATGTGTTCAAATTTCCTAAGTATCATGACAAAGAAATAATGGCTGCATTTATGGCCTTCTTCTATGTGAGCGTGATGCTTTCCTATATTTACAAAATAAGAGAAATGGAGAATGGCGGTTATCTCGTAGTGCTTTGTTTCTTATGCTCATGGGGAAACGATACGCTTGCTTATTGCGTAGGAGTAT
>CACZPG010000199.1 GCA_902782965.1 uncultured Lachnospiraceae bacterium | reverse complement strand
TTTACCTTTGTCTTCTCCGTCTAAGATAATATATACAGAATCATCTTCGGTAAGACCTTTAATAGTTACGGGACCCTTTGCCAGGTCCTTAGAATCTATTCCTTCAAATGTTACATCAGGTGGAGTATGATCTGTAGTTACATTAAGATAGTACTCTATTCCCGTAGCTGCGCATCTATAGGCTATTTCGTAATAACCTTCCTTACTCATATCTACTGATCCGAAGCTGTTCTTCTGAGGAACACCATTAAGATTTACACTTCTTACTGAAAATCCAAGCG
Organism: uncultured Lachnospiraceae bacterium; assembly: GCA_902782965.1. Lineage (GTDB taxonomy): Bacteria > Bacillota > Clostridia > Lachnospirales > Lachnospiraceae > Eubacterium_Q. The sequence continues at coordinate 3,438 of CACZPG010000199.1, read as the reverse complement.
GAACAATATACTGACTAAGTTTTCCGGTTACCTTATCAACTATCTGGAAGGTAAGAACCTGATTCTCGCTGGTATTATCCCAGGAAATGATTACATATGATCCTGCCTGATCAACAGATTCCGGGAATCCGTCAAGCTTGTAACCATTACGATAAATAGCTACATTAAACTCTCCTTCACGGGAAATCCTTACTGCACCTGTTACAGCCATACCATCACAAACTGAACATGCAACGCTTCCTCCTTCGACATTATAGATAAACATACCGTTTTCACTGTCGTAAGAAGAGCCGTCTTTCATCGCTATCATTCCTGCTCTTCGACTATCGGATCCATCATTCACAACAGGCTTTCCTGTTATAGTATCAACATCTCCTGTATAATCTACAAAACCGGTTTCGTCAGGCTGGTACGGTGAATCATCCTCTGTTGTTTCATTAGGAACCATAAAATCCTGATTTTCATCATCCCCATCTTCCCCGGCTGCATTAACAACCTGAGCTGAGAATAAAACTTTCGAAAAACCGTTTTCTGAAGAAATAACAAGGCTGAAAATGAGTGCACTTAATAAAACCAGTGTTATTTGGCTGAATTTCTTGGTTATTCTGTTATTTACCGGTCTACATTTACTCATTACTTATGCCTTTTATTCTTATGCACTCTGATCCATATCCTCGCCATCTTCAGACTTGCCGAGGACAATCTCATTTCTCTCATCCAGATCATAATACACTTCGTCTGCCCTGAACATGTGAGAACGAAGCTCATCCATATTCATTCTGCCCATCTTATAGTAAGGACACAGGTAACTCGGTGTATATTTCGTTTTGAGAGGATAATTACCGAAGGTTACGATAATTGCATTTCCCGTACTCTCTTTGTTATTCAGCATCTGCAGCTCACTAGGATAGATAAGCGGTCTTACCTGGGTTTGTGATGATACGTTCATCTCGCCCGCCTTAGAACCTACATTTGATGATGTAGATGTAGTACGAACTGTCATGTTACCGCAAAGTTTCGAGAACTCTTCACAGGTTCCGATATCATTGGAACCGATGAACATTTTCATACCACAGTTTGACTTAACGATATCAGCTACCTTCTCGCCGTATACGTTATTCAGCTGCGAATAGGACTGAACTACCATGTTGAACCAGATCTTTCTGGAACGTCCAACTGTGATCATCTTATCGAATTTCTCAATCTTCGGCATATTACCAAACTCATCAAGGATGAAGTATACATTTCTCGGAAGAGAAAGGTCTTCTCTTGCAGAAGCAACCTTGATAAGTGCTTTATACATACAGAGAATAAATACAGCCGCCAGACCATGACGTGTATCCTTCTCATCAGGTATCTTCATAAAGAGTGCTGTTGGCTGATCGGCAAATTTCTCAGCCTGCACATCTGTTGCTGATGTCAGACCGCAAAGACCACGGTCGTTGAACATATTCAGCTTATCAAATGTAATTGACATATATGAGGAAAGTGTTGTGTCAGCTGCCGAAAGAACCTGACGTGAAAGTGTATAAGCCTGTGACAGCTTGCTTCTTCCCTCGAAGTATTCTTTAAGAGCCCTGAATTCATCTTCTGAATTCGTAAGAGCCTTACTGATATTGAAGAAGTTGAACTTGTCCTTGGTCATTCCAAGTCGTTCATCTTCTGAATCCTCCAGCATTGCGAGGCAGGTAGCCATTATGATTGAACGGGCACCTTTCTCCCAAACCGGATCCTTCTCATTTTCAATAGGACAGATAACCGATATAAGGTCATTTAAGTCCTCATACATTTCATCATAGAATCTCTGTCTTGTAACAGATACATCATCCTGGCAGTGAGTCAGATCAGCATAAGCATTTCCTCTCCACTCTGCCCATGGCTTACCAGGTTCGCCTTCTCCATCCATTCTCTTAAGATCAGGATAATCTGACATGCTGTCCTTATGGAACTTGATTCCCTTACCTGCATTGGCATATTCCTGATACATATCCCAGATACCCTCAAGAGGATTCCATCTGGAAGATGAATACGTATCACGAAGATCCAGCAGAAGAACCTTGTAACCTCTTGATACAAGGAACTTGGAATGAAGATCGAAAAGCTCTCCTTTAGGGTCTGTCATGATCATTGAGCTTCCTGCTGAAGTAGCTCCCAGAAGCTGAATCATAGGATTTATGAAGGTGGTCGTCTTACCAGAACCGGTAGCACCGATGATAAGTGAATGTGCTCCGGGATAGAAATTAATCTGAAGCGTATTCTTCTTATCCAGAACGGCTCTTACAGGAATACCATCCTTCTTGACACCATTCAGAGCATTGTAAGGATACTGCGGGAAGTATTTATCTCTTTCCTTCTCTGTAAGGAAACGTGTATTCTCAAGTGAACCGGTAACTACATCAGGCTTACCCTTCTTGCTTCCAAGGAAGGTTCCGCTCTTCTCCATAAGGAGAGAATCCAGATTGCTTCCGGAAAGCAGCCATACAAGTGCTATACCAATTCCACCCAATGCACCCAATGCCCATGTCTTCCACTCAATGAAAAGGTGCATATTAATTTTGTAGCCTTCTCCGCTGAGAGTATCGGTAACCATAGATGTCGCTGAACGCATAAGAAAGCCTGCCAGTCCGGCAACCAGTAGAAATACCCCAACGTTTAATAATATTTTATATTTTGTTTTCATATAAGGTACCTTCTTATTTCTAAAATAGACTTACAGCTGTTATCATATCTATTCTATGTCTCGATTCTACTACCAACGGCGCAACAAATGTGCAACACGAATATAATATTTTCAGAAAGGTTCCGAAAATATACAAACGGCTGCAGCTAAAACCACAATATATACGTCATTTTACATCAGAGCATACCAATCCAATGTATTAATATAATAACCATTGTCAAACCGTTTGTCTACATAATCTTGCTATTTTAGCAAAATTATGTAAACAATTTTTGTGTCAGCAATTAAAATTTCACTAACTTAATTAGAAAGATTTAACCTGTTTTGACTTAATTCCGGCTTTAGAAAGGCGGGATTTCATACTGTTAAGGTCAATATCAGGCACATACACCTTAGCCTTCGAGGACAGTCCTTTAAATGTGCCTGCACCAAAGACCATATCTTCATTATTAATGGTTATCTTTTTAAGTTTACTACAGCCACTGAAAGCATTGGCATCAATCTTTTTGATCTCCGGCCCAAGATTTACTGTCTTCAGCTTCTTGCAGTTCTTAAATGCTTCCTCACCAACAGAGGTTACGACATATGTATTTTCATTCATCACAACCGTATCAGGAGTCTTGAAGGATTTGCCCTTCTTAGCAAAAGACTTAGTGCATCCGCTGACTGCCACCTCACCTGTAGTGAGTTTACCGTCTACGAACTTGCAGACCTTTGTTACAGTATATCTTATCTTCTTATAGGTAAATTCTGTATCC
>CACZPG010000198.1 GCA_902782965.1 uncultured Lachnospiraceae bacterium | reverse complement strand
TGCAGGCAGGTAAGATGAACCACCGGCTCAACTCCATACTGATATTTAATCTTCTTCGCAAGTTCGATGGTCCGATTGTTATTTGAAGAACCGCCCGCTCCAAAAGTTACACTGATGAAATCGGGCTTAAGCTCGCACAGTACATCCAGAGTTTCATCTATATTCTCCAGTTCCGCATCCTTCTTGGGCGGATATATCTCGAAGGATAGACTTCTTTTTTTCTTATATATCTCAGAAATTTTCATCATTATACCTCATTTCAATCCGAAGATTTCCGCCCCGTAAACCGAACACCTTAGAAATCTGTGTTTTCTCTATCCTCTTAACTGCTTCGCAGCTGCTACCAGATTGATAAGACTTGCTTTAGTCTCTGTCTCGCCTCTGGTCTTAAGTCCACAGTCAGGGTTAACCCAAAGCTTTGAATCTTCTATTCTGTCACGCATTTTGGTTAATGCATTAACTATCTCTTCTACTGATGGAACACGTGGGCTGTGAATATCATATACACCCGGTCCTACTTCAGTCTTAAAGTTATTCTCCTTCAGCGAATCCAGAATCTGCAGATCTGAACGTGAAGCCTCAAAGGTTATAACATCAGCATCCATTGCATCGATAGCAGGAATAATATCTGTGAATTCACTGTAGCACATATGTGTATGAATCTGTGTTTCAGGCTTAACACCACTATGTACAAGTCTGAAAGCCGGAATTGCCCAGTCAAGATACTCTGAATACCAGTCAGACTTTCTTAACGGAAGCTTCTCACGGAGGGCTGCCTCATCTATCTGAATGATATCGATGCCATTAGCTTCCAGATCCAGTACTTCGTCACGGATAGCAAGAGCTATCTGAAGAGTACTCTCCTTTATGGAAATATCTTCTCTTGGGAAAGACCAGTTAAGAATGGTAACAGGACCTGTCAGCATTCCCTTTACCGGTTTATCTGTACAGCTCTTGGCATATTTAGACCATGGTACGGTGATAGCTTCTTTACGGGACACGTCACCCCAGATAATAGGTGGCTTAACGCATCTTGTTCCATAGGACTGAACCCATGCTTTCTCAGTAAACACATAGCCTGCAAGATGTTCGCCGAAATACTCAACCATGTCATTTCGCTCATACTCACCATGAACTATGACATCAAGACCTATTTCCTCCTGGAATGCAATACACTCAGCTATTTTCTTCTTATTGAATTCCTCATACTGATCCTTTGTGATAAGTCCCTTTCTGTACTCCTGTCTGTTCTTTCTGACATCCTGAGTCTGAGGGAAAGATCCAATGGTTGTAGTCGGGAAAAGAGGAAGCTGAAGCTTAGCCTTCTGTATCTTCTCTCTCTCATAGAAGTCCGGAAGTCTTGTATAGTCTTCGTCTTTAATTCCTGCAACTCTCGCAAGAACTTCTTCATCCTTACTGTCAACACGTCCGAAGAATAATTTCTGATTATTCTTAAATGTATCAACTGCAGCAACATTTGAAGCCTCTCCATAATCTGCCAGTTTAGCAAGATCTGCAAGTTCTCCGAGCTTCTCCTCAGCAAAAGCAAAATGTTTCTTATAGTCTTCAGTAAGTTTTGTCTCACTATCCAAAGTATAAGGAACATGAAGGAGTGAACAGGAGGTTCCCAGTACTACGCCATCACCTGCAACAGCCTTGATCTCACTCAGCTCGCTCAGAGTTTTGGCATAGTTATTTCTCCATATATTCTTACCATTTACAAGTCCTGCAAAAAGAAGCTTATCCTTCGGGAAACCATACTGCTTTACCAGTTCCTTAGTCTTTCTGCCTTCTACAAAATCAAGTCCGATACCATCAAATGCGAGTGTCGTAACCGTCTCATAGATATCACGGATATCACCGAAATATGTCTGAAGAAGAATTTTTACATTTCCCTTACCTTCAAGTATCACCTTATAAATATCTGAGAAAAGATTCTTATCCTCTTCTGTCAGATCTCTTACAAGATATGGTTCATCCAGCTGTACCCACTCAGCACCTTCAGCACCAAGTTTCTCCAGGAGGGCCGCATATTCTTCCGTTACCTTATCCTTGAAAGCTTCCACTTTCTTCTGTCCGGTATACTTAGCAAG
>CACZPG010000197.1 GCA_902782965.1 uncultured Lachnospiraceae bacterium | reverse complement strand
GTACGAAGATATGCATCATAATCAATCAGAAATTCTATCTTATCATCGATAGTTTCCAAACCCTCATATATACCTCTTGCATCAAAAACTTCTTCCTGTTCCTTCATAACTTATTCCTTTTCTTTCATGTCTTAATTATTTTTCATTTCCATATAACTATATTTCTGTCAAATACGTAGATTTCTGACACTTATGTAATGCATTATAACAGTCAAGGTATAACAAATGCGCAACATAAAAAGTGACAATTCCAGCTAGAATTGTCACTCTTAAACTACAGAATATTAAATCTGTAACTATATGCAAGCATTACGGCAATTATCAGTATAATTGCGGCAACATGTTTAATATGCTTCCTGCGTTCTATATTCATGTTGGCTACAAATTCACGGATAAGTGCATTTACATAGAAATACCATTTAGTCCGACAGCCTATACCTGCAGTCATGATTCCCTGACATACCGCTATATGACCGCTTCTGAAAACATGATAACCTGTGGTGGAGAAAACTATTTCAGGTGCTTTTACTTCCTTTACGGTTCCGGTTTTCTTCTCATAATCTTCTCTGATCAGTTTATAGGAGAATTTCATATTCTCATAGGTAGTGGTGGATTTATCCTCCAATAGTATGTGGTCCGGCTCCACACCGCTTTCTAACAGATACCGCTTAATCGCTTCTGCCTCAGACACTACCTCATCATCACCCTGTCCACCGGACGCCACAAATATAATATCCTTACCGGTCGATTCCTTCTGCTTACGGGCAAACCACAAAGCTCTATCAGCACGCCCCCTCAGCAGCGGAGTCACCGTACCGTCTTTTCTGATACTGCAGCCAAGGATGATGATATAGTCCTTATCAAAGGAAGGCACATGCCTTGCAGCTCTCAAAGTCCAGATAGTTGTTCCAACCATCATGCATTCCAGATATGCCAGAACAACATCTATAACAGCTTCAACAATATACTCAATATGCATTCCCCGATAAGAATGTACATCTATTATTGTTCCAAGCATTGAATAGGCAAACCAGGTTGCTGCAGTCATAGAAACCAGCAGAACCCCAAGTGCTATCCCCAGCATATTTGTAACATTTCTTCCTTCATGACGTATCAGTACTATGTTACTTATGATAAGGAATATTGCCAATATAAATATCATGGGAAATACCATCAGGGCAAACACATGAAACGAATACATTATATCCGCATATAAAGTGAATAACTGGGTACTGGTATAAAAGTCTTCTGTTAGTATTCTAATCAGCCACAGAACAGCAGTAACCACGAGGAATACAATCACCCCCGAATAAACCATCAGTCGATAGGAATACCTGTATTCCTTCGAAATAGACCGCATTTTGATATATATATTCACAATCATAATAATGCAGATAATCAGGACTTCATATCTTATTATCGTTATATCGTTAAGAGACCCCAGATAATTCTCTTCCGTCACAAAGCCCAGAGAATCCACATAAAAAGTTCTCTGGGTTTCCGGATAATCAGGGTCTCCTGTTTTCAGAGTAAGGTTTACGTTTCCCTTTCCAACAGCCTTCAGATTGATAACCAGCATATTTTCGTTATTATATTCAGTGCGCTGAATATCTGTCACCTCAACCACATCATCTCTATCCATGGTGATGCTGACCTTGCCAGTATCAGTAACATCTGCAAGTTCATACCAGGTATGAGTATGACGAATGACCAGATAATCAACAATGATAATGACAACAAATAATAGTATTATTAAGACTATTCTTCCGAGTTTTTTCATGCCGGTATCCTTTGTTTTGAAAACTATTACTGAGGAAGTTCTACTGGATCCTGTCCATAATCCTGATACTTGGTAAAGTAGAGGCCATGACCTTTAACATAATCTGAAATCAGTTCTGTTCTTATCTTCTGATCAGCTTCTTCATCTGCGTTTGACTGAATATATTTGTCATATCTGTCACCAAATATCTTTCTGGCGCTCTCATCAGAGTCAGAACCGTCTGCCACCACTTCGAAATCTGTTACTTCATAACCATTATCGGTGGACTTAAGATGCATAAGTCCCGGATATGAGCCTCCGCTTTCTGAGACAAGCACATCACCATCCATCATATAATTAAACAGCCAGAAATTTCCCCAGACCTTTATATCATTAGAATCTGTCTCATCCTTATCTACGATAACCGGACACGGGATGCTTACATCACAAGGCGAATAATTTCCCTTATATTCAACAATAAGATACTGTGTAACAGCACTCATAATCGGATCATCGCCTATATAAATGTAATCCGGAAGTGTACTAATATAATCATCGGATCCGCTTTCTGACACTTCATCACTCCCATCATCAGGAATCTTAACAAACATTCCATCCTCAGAATTCTTGGAATCCTGCCAGCGAAGCTTGTCGCCCTCCTTCATGAAGGCACCCTTTGTAAGCTCTTCGCCGGAAATGGTCTCATTTCCGTCCTCATCATAAGTATGAACTGAATAAGCCCCATCTTCATATGCTATCATACCTGAAGCACTGTCATAGGTTCCGTGAATCTCCCAGATAGAGGTCTCAAATGCACTTCCTCCCCATGAAACCTTAATATCATAGCTTCCGTCGCTGTTCTTCACAGCATCCATGCAGGCACGCTGGCTTACTTCATCCTGCCAGGAACCCGATATATCCAGATCACCGGAAACTGCATCTATTACTTCGTTCGCTGCTTCATCTATATCATCAACTGTCTCGTTAATTTCATCCTCAGCTTCCTCAACATCTTCAGCCGCTTCCTCAACAATCTGCTGTGCTTCCTCATTACTCAGGTCTGTTGCCTGCTTATTATCACACGCTGTCATCAACGCTATACTCATCAAACATGCTGCAATCATTATTACCCTTGGTGTTTTCTTAATCATTTTCTCTTTTCCTTCTTTCTAATACTCTTTCTCTTTCTTCCTTACTTTTTTCATTCAAAACAACCCCATTATACACCTAAGCTGCAACAAAAGCGCAACACTTTGCCTGATTGATAATTCAATCGAGCACAGTATTGCGCATTTATTAATCTAGTGAACGCTTGCAGCGTTAGTAGGTGCACTGTTTGAT
>CACZPG010000196.1 GCA_902782965.1 uncultured Lachnospiraceae bacterium | reverse complement strand
GTTGTTGTATTACCTCAGTTAATAATTTCTGCAACTAATAGAAGATGGATAGAAAATAAAAACGAGAAACATGATAATGATGCTTGTAAAGGTTGGTATAGATATGATACTCGCTTTTCTATTCCAATAAATGATAATAATGGTATAAAAGTATCTGAGAATATTTATTCTGCCACGCTGATAGCTAAAATAAATGATGATGGTATTTTTCTATATGATTTGATAAACATAAAAAAAGAAGCGAGTAAGCCGTTTGAATCAAATTGACCGCACAGTTGAAAAACCGCCTCTTCTTTGAATGGATTATATAAAAACAAATAAATTGTGTCAAGAAAAAAATATGGATATTTACAGAGAAAAAATATGGATATTTACACAAAACTCGAAAAAATAATAAAGGGCCGTAAGGACCCCGACACTGTTCTTTCCAGGGAGAATGATTACCTTCTTCTCTACAATCTGTCTCCGATTCGTAGAAATATCATCGGCTGGATGAATTTTAAGGAAGGTAAAACTGTTCTGGAAATCGGTGCCGGCACAGGCGTTATCACAGAGTATCTCCAGGAGAAATGGCTGAATGTTACAGCCTTTGAACCTGACGATAGAAAGAGACAGATACTTGATACAAGAATTGCCAAGAATATAGGAAGCAGTTCTAACAGATACAGATCCTTCTCACGTCTTGAGGATTGTGTGGAAGGTAATAAGATTGTTTACGATTACATTCTTATGATAGATTCCTACTCTCCGGAATATCTGGATCTGGCCTGTAAAGCAGCAGGGGATGATACCTGTCTGATCATAGCTGCCGAAAGGAAATATGTAGAACCGGCATGGAGTATCAAGAGTGATGATATGATTTACAGCCTTGAGGATATAGAGAAGAAGCTTGAGGATAATGGAATGATGAACAGACAGATATTCTATCCGATTCCTGATCATATTCTTCCATTGGAGATAAGAAGTGAGGAGACGGCGGAATCCTCATCATACCTCATTGTTGCAAGCAGACATTAGAGAACCATACAAAGGTTTATGAATATGAAGAAATTAGTTTATGCCAAATTTAATACTCTCAGAAATCCTTCCTTTCAGCTGGCTACATTTATAAGAGAGTCAGAAAACGGCAGGGAGGTAGTCAAGCATCCTATCACACAGGAGGCTTGTCAGCAGATTGATAATATTCAGACTGCCTATGACTGCCTGAAGGATTATTACAATAATATTCACCTTTTGAAGGGTAAAAAAATAGGTGATGATATAATTTTCCCTTATATTGACGGTGAACCTATCCTTCCTCAGATCGATCTGGACAATAGTTCTCTGAGTACGGTTAAAGATATCCTAAAGGAAACCATGGATATTATTTTTGATATAAATGAAGAATTCATGACTTCATTTCTGCCGACAGAGGGATTTAAGGAGGTTTTCTCAAAGGCAGCTCTTGAAACAATAAAACAGCTTATGGATAAGACAGGAAGAAATGTTAAAGCTCTTCGTGTGTCTAATCCGGATTCCATATTTGATAATTTTATCAGATCCGGTAATGAGGTGTATTGTCTGGATTATGAATGGCTGTTTGATTTTCCGGTTCCCCTTAGTTATTTAAAATACAGAAGTGTATATTTCTTCTATCAGGATAATAAATCAAAGCTTGAAGACAGGATCAACTGTGATGATTTCCTTCAGATGTTTGGTTTTGGAAGTATTGAATTATCTCTTTTTAGTGATATGGAGGACAGCTTCCAGGAATATATATTCGGTAAAGGAAGAGAAAGACTGTATCTGGAAAGATATAAGGCTTCAAATGAAAGCTACAGAAAAACACCCGATGCAGGAATACCTGCCGAGAAGAAGAAAATCGTTAAGCCGAAAGCTGAGAAAGAAAAAACATCTGATATAAAATCTGATAGTGCGTCCGATAAGAAAATCGATAAGAAAGCCGAAAAGAAAGTCGATAAAGATAAATCAGAAGCTGAAACAAATACATTTTCAAAAACAACACAGCATCTTAAGAAAGGGGCAGAGAAGACATTTCTTCTTGGAAGATCCCGTATCAAAAATGTGCTTAATAAGAAAATACTGACATCTTCAGAGACAGTTAAATATCTCGATAAGAGAATGAATGAACTGTCTGAAGAGACAGAGGGTAATTATGATACCTGGATTAAGAGATGTGAGGAAGAATACTGCCACGAGAGCAGTTTTGCATACAATCCTTACATTTCCATAGTGGTTTATTCTGATGAATATCTGGCTGATTCTGACATTTCTCTTGAAGACCTCAGTGAAATAAGTGTTCAGAGTATTAATCAAAGTATATATAAGAATTATGAAATAACAGGTCTGGATTCGGTTAAGGGCGATTACGTTCTGTTTATCAGGAGTGGAGACAGGCTTTCAAAGTATGCTCTCTCCGAGATAGTAAAGAGAATTAATGAAGCTGAAGGTGTTGATTTCATATACGCTGATGAGGATATTATCTCAGAAGGTAAGCTTCGGGAACTTGCTTTCATGAAACCTGACTGGTCAGTGGATCATTTCTATTCTACGGGCTATACAGGTGATATGGCAGTATTCAGTAAGAAGGCCTTTAAGGAAACGGTTAAACCGTCTGTCAGAAAGTCCGGAAATCAGTGGATATATGCAGCGGTTCTTAAACTGATAGAAATAGATGGCCGGATCGAACACATTTCCAGGGTGCTCAAATCCTCGATGGCAGGAAAGCAGAAATCTGAGGAAATAATTGCGGCTGAGCTGAAGAAGAGAAGACATCTTCTTGAGAAAAGCTTCGAAAATATGGGGATCAGCGCATATATTGAGGAGAATATAGATCTCTTCAGAGGAGACAGTTGTCTCAGGATTTATTATAAGAATGATCCGGGAGACAGTGTCAGCATAGTTATCCCATCTAAGGATAATCCGGAAATGCTGATGAAATGCATAGACAAGATAAATAATTCAATATCTGCGGATAAGGATAATTCTGCTATAGAAGCTGAAATAATAGTTGTTGATAACGGAAGTACCACAGAGAACAAGTCCGTTCTTGAGAAAGAGCTTAAGGAAAGAAATGTAACCTACATTTTTGAGAAGATGGATTTTAATTTCTCTCATATGTGTAATGTCGGTGCAAGAGCAGGCAAAGGTAAATATATTCTATTCCTGAATGATGATATAGAAGTTACTGACAGTGGCTGGCTCAGCTGGATGACAGGTCAGGCTGCCCGTAAATGGACCGGCGCAGTTGGCGCGAAACTTCTCTATCCGGGTACAAATCTGATTCAGCATGACGGAATCATTAACAGAAAGAGAGACCCTATCCACATTTTCTCCGGAATGGATGATTCTGCGGATCTGTATCATATGAGAAATGTGGCTGATGTGGATGTGCTTGCTGTAACAGGGGCATGTCTGATGGTAAGCCGTGATAAATTTGAGGCTGTGGGTGGTTTTAACGAAGATTTCCCGGTAGCATATAATGATCTGGATTTATGCTTCAGACTATATAAGGCAGGATATTTCAATATTGTCAGAAATGATGTCAGCTTCTTCCATCATGAATCAGTATCCAGGGGAGCTGATACTGAGGGTGAAAAATATAACAGACTGATCCAGGAGAAGGATAAGCTGTATGCAGCTCATCCGGATTTCGAAGATTGGGATCCTTTCTATAATCCGTTCCTTACACAGACGGGAAAGGACAGCGGATACGCTTTTGAAAGATTTAACATATATGAGGTTACTCCTCTTTATAGTGAAAGCGGCAAGGGAAGGACGAGTCTTTCCGATGTGCTGAATAATAACAGGAATTCCGGTGATCTTCTCAGAGAGATAGATCTGGTTCAGGTTGACCACGAGGTTATAATTGAAGGATGGGCTTTCAGACCGGGTGATATTTATAACATTGATAAAACTGTCCAGCTGCTTCTAGTGAGAAAGGACTCAGCAGGTGTTTCAGATGGGAAGTCTTCTGAAACAGGAAATACTGTGGACATTGGCAGTAAGGATATAAAGGGCTACCTTCTCACCACCACAAGGAAGCGAAGAAATGATGTTGTTGAAGCCTTTCCGGGAGAAACGGCTATCGATTTCTCCGGCTTTATAGCACGAATCGACAGAACACTTATTCAGCCCGGAAGCTATGAGATAATAGTTCTATGTGATAATAAGAGATATAAGACTTCCGGAGAACTTAAGCTGTAATAAATGCCAGGTAGATTATTATGATAAGAGAGAATCAGCGTATACTTAACTTCATAAACGCACTTTCAGATGCAGTGATTCTGTTCGTGGCATACATGATATCCACATATATCAGATTCTATATCATGTATGGATCTAAGCCTAATCTGGGTATAGCCTGGAACAGAAGCTATTTCCTTGCAGCGGTATTATTTGCCATAGTTGAGATTCTTTTCTTCTATTTCGCTCACATTTATTCTGTTACCAGACGTTCAAGGCTTTACAGGGAAATAGAGAAGATACTGGGAACAGGTATTCTTGCAATACTTCTCCTTATGGCATTTCTGTATTTTACCAGAATAGTTGACTTCTCCCGTATCGCGATTACAATTTTCTATCTCCTTTCCTCGGCACTGCTTATAGGAAAAAGAATCGTCCTCAGATATACTCTGAGATATTATAGAAAGAAGGGCTATAATCAGAAGCATGTGGTCCTTGTAGGTGACGGTGAACTGGCAAGACAATATCTGGAAGGATTGAAGAAGGAGCCGGAACTTGGTTACACAGTGGATGGCTACGTCAGCAAAATTGATAAGGAAGGTCTGGGTAAGAGACTGGGAACCTATGAGGAGATAGACAAGATCCTGGACAGAACCGGAATCGATGAGGTTGTGATTGCCCTTGAAATCCATGAGGTTCAGTTCATGAAGAAGATACTGGCTGCCTGCGATAAATCCGGTATCAAACCGTGTATCATTCCATACTTCAATGAATATATGCCGACTCATCCGACTATTGATATAATCGGAGATTCCAGAATAATAAATGTAAGATCCATTCCGCTGGATAATGTATTTAATGCCACTATTAAGAGACTGTTTGATATCCTTTCAAGTCTGATACTGATAATCATATCTTCTCCTATAATGATTGCGGTAGCAATAGGTGTCAAGGTCAGTGGAGGTCCGGGAGGAATTCTCTTCAAACAGAAGAGGATAGGACTTAATAAGGAAGAATTTACCATGCTGAAATTCCGAAGCATGAAGCAGAATACTGAACAGGACACAGCCTGGAGCAAGGATGAGGATCCGAGAAAGACCAAGTTCGGAAGCTTCATCAGAAAATTCAGTCTGGATGAACTGCCACAGTTCTTCAACGTGTTGATCGGGGACATGAGTCTGGTAGGACCGCGTCCGGAGATTCCTTATTACGTAGATCAGTTCAAGGAAGAGATTCCTCTATATCTGGTAAGGCAGCAGGTTCGTCCCGGAATTACTGGCTGGGCTCAGGTAAATGGTTTCAGAGGTGATACCAGTATCTCTGAACGAATTAAGTTTGATATCTGGTATATTGAGAACTGGACTCTGTGGCTGGATATAAAGATCATCTTCATGACCATATTCGGTGGAATGATGAACTCTGAGAAACTGAAGAAATAATAGAGATTAGAAAAATAGAGGTAGAAACAATGGTAACAGCGATGCTCTTCGCCGGTGGCGTGGGTACAAGAATGAAATCAAGCGATATCCCCAAACAGTTTCTGGTGGTAGGTGGAAAGCCGATAATCATCAGAACAATGGAACATTTCGCAGATCATCCCGAGGTGGATGATATAGTAATTGCCTGTAAAGAGGACTGGATAGATTATCTCAATGACCTGATTGAGAAGTTCGGTGTGAAGAAGGTCAGGAGTGTGGTTCCCGGAGGTGAGAACGGTTTTGGTTCCATTCATAATGGAGTGGTAGAGACCGCTAAGGTGGCAAAGAATCCTGATGATATAATACTCATCTGTGATGGTGTAAGGCCGATGCTTTCAGAGGAACTTATATCGAACTGTATCAGAATAACAAGAGAGTGTGGAACGGCGGTTCCGGTAACTCCGAGTATAGATTCACTGCTTTTCAGTGATGATGGTGAGGAATGTCGAAAGAGCTACAAGAGAAGTTCCATGTACATTACTCAGGCTCCGCAGGGATACACTATGGAGAGAATCCTCTGGGCTCATGATGAGGCAGAGAAGAGAGGGATAACAAATCCGGTTTCTTCCAGTGAACTATTCATTGAGCTGGGAGAGGCGGTAAGGCTTTTCATAGGTGAACGCAATAATATCAAGGTTACGACTCCGGAAGATCTGGAGAGACTCAGAGCCGATTATTTCTACCGCGAATTCAAGAAATTTGCTGAAGAACTGCAGATAGATCTGTAAAGAAATTATATTGTTTTAGAGGAAATAAATGGATAAGCAACTGACAAGAGTAATCGTAATCGATAATGATACCTGCAGTAAGGAAAATGCGGGGGTGCTGATATCGGAGATTAATTCTCCGGCAGCGGCATCCGCGCTTTTTGTCGTTTATGATACCCTTTGTGATAAAGAATCAGAAACCATAGTTAAGAAGCTTAAGAAGGCTGCGGAAAGTTCCGGGCTTTCAAGTGCTCTGACCATAAAGCAGGTTTCAGGATCCACCAGAAAAGCCTGCTACAATAATGCTATTGATAACGTGGAGACAGAGTACATTAATCTCTCCAGACTTGGAAGCAGACCTGCTTCGGGCAGTTATGAAGGGGCTGTGAGTTCTCTGGAATCCGGAAATAGCAAAGATGATGAACAGGATAATACTTCAAAGAACTTAGATATGGTTTCTTACTGGCCATTCCAGGAAATGGAAGGAAAGAAACTGAATCAGATTTATTTCAGTGGGTTTGACAAGGTTTATGAAGTCAATAACTATCCTTTCCATCTGAGTCTTGTACTGGATGGATTTGTTATCAGAAGTTCAGCCATTGGTAATCTCAGAATCAGAGAAGATGCTTTTAATGGTGAGGAATTATTTCTGATTGAAATGTATGACAGAACCGGAAGCTACAAGATACTTCAGGAGAAAATATTTGTAAGAGATTACCTGATGAGTGATTTCTATAACTATCGTCCGATGTATGATAAGGCATATTATACGGACGAAGTAAGAAATGTATTTATTCCGATATTAAGTGGCGGAGTGTCTCCTGTAATCCAGGCAGGTATCCTGGAACTGATTCAGCTTAGAATCGGTCAGAATGCAAATGATAGGAATAAGAATGTTCTTCTGGGACAGGAAATCGATGATTTCTATGCATCCCTGAAGGATTCATTTCAATACATTGATGACGAAATTCTCAGCCAGTATAAATGGACTCACAGGCGTACTGTGCCGAGATTTATGTCTATCAAGTATCTCAGACTGAAGTATAATGATATGTCCCTGTGTGGGCATGCAGTGAGTGGTGCTAATAAAGATGAGTGGCTGGCGGAATGCAAAGGAACTATAATAGAGAGCTATAGCAAAGCTGTAGTTAACATAAGTTATATAGATTATGTTAACCAAAACGACTCGGATAACAATGGTTGTCTCGTTATGGAAGGTGAGCTGGCAAATGTATACTATGCTGATTTTGATAAGCTGAGTCTCAAGGTCTGCTACGGTAAAGAGAAGAAACCTATTGAGAGAACTGCTATTTATTTCAATATCAGACACTTTGGGCGTACCACCAAGAAGGGCTATACTTTCAAAGCTGTTGTTCCGGTTAGCGGGCTTAAGTCGAAGGACAGGATATTCTTTGAATATACTTATGATAAAGCGACAGTTAAACTGCCGATTACATTTCTCTCTTTCCAATCCAGGCTTTCAAATAAGCTTCCTGAGAGTTATTGGGTATTTGGCGACAGAATTCTCAGCTATAACGAAGGTAAGAAACAGCTTCAGGTAGAGAAGAAGAG
>CACZPG010000195.1 GCA_902782965.1 uncultured Lachnospiraceae bacterium | reverse complement strand
GATAGTGATGCTAAGATATTTGTATATGGGAGAGATGGATACATTCTTTCTCCGGTAATAA
Organism: uncultured Lachnospiraceae bacterium; assembly: GCA_902782965.1. Classification (GTDB taxonomy): domain Bacteria; phylum Bacillota; class Clostridia; order Lachnospirales; family Lachnospiraceae; genus Eubacterium_Q. The sequence continues at coordinate 14,459 of CACZPG010000195.1, read as the reverse complement.
ATACAGTTCTTGGTATTGATTATGTGTTGATTCCTGATTCCATGTTAGTACCGGATTCTTCACTTGAGAAGATTGGAGAAGAGTCGGATGTAGAGATATACAAGCTGTCAACTGAATACTATTCTGATTCTGATTTTGCAGTTGATATTGATCAATCTGTTTTGGAATGCAATCTTAAAGCGGAATATCCTTTTGATAAAATGAATGACCTTACCAATGGGATTTCTTCTGTGGATAATGTTTTTGTTCGTGCTGATGATAATATTAATATTGATAATGACTCAGATGACCCGACAAATTACAATAAGGTAACTATATCTTACGCATTTGATGAAGATGGAGATTATTATACTAATCTGAAGGATATAATTCATTTAGGTGAGTTATCTAAGAGGGAGAGGATAAGCGTCAAGTATGACTGCCCTAATAGTATACTGAGATATTACTTAAATAAGCGTGAATCTGTATGTTTTGATAGAGAGCAGTTTAATAATTTTTATAATACATTTCAGGATAAGAAAATAGAAATCAACGTTTCTGATGATAAATTCGAAATTAATTCTTCGGAAACCGGTAATTGTGTTCTTATACCTTATGATATTTCCCAGGTGTTTGTTGATGATAATGGTGACTCAGCTTTTGGAAGCTATTCTTTCTTTGATACAAGGGTAGCTTATGCAGATGATTCTCATGCTGACACGTTTATTTATAAACCTATATGGCTGTATAGAGGGATAAAGTATTCTGCTATTTCTTTAGTGATTCTGTTGTTCATATTACTAGCTGGAAAGGCACTTGAGAAAAAGGATAAACTTTCGGCTCTGGAAAAGAACAGAATAACTGATTTTCTTTATGATAATAGAATATTTATTTATGTAATTGGTATTAATTTATTAATACTGATTTCTTCGCTTGTATATTTACATTGTATTCCTTTTGGTGAAGAATCCTATGTTGATTCGGATGGATATGTAATTACTTACCCGATTTTGGATGGGATTGTATCTGATTTTAAGAATCATACATTTTCGGTTCCGGATTATTCACTGGGTGCCGGCTGGGATAATATAAACGTTGTTTCGGCAATATTACTATTCATTAATCCTTTGCGCTGGATACTGTTCTTTATGAATGAGGGAAATAGTTTATTGATATTTAACATATATTATATGTTGAATTATCTTCTGGTGGGACCTTCTATAATTCTATATCTGGTAAATAGACCTCGTGGCAAGAGAATGAAAAAAACTGAGCTTAAGCTGATACCTATCTCTTTAGCTTATAGTTTATCTTCTTTTGTAATGGTTTATTATTCTTTTTCTGAATTTTTGGAGTTTGCATATATTATTCCGATTATCGTATTGGCATTGGAAAGATTGGTATACGAGAAGAAATACGTCCTGTATACGCTGTTGCTTTCGTTTTTTATGTTGTCATCAACATATTATGCATTTATTCTATGTGAATTGCTGGCTCTGTATTTTCTGACATTAGATTTTAAGGATATAAAGACATTTATAAAATCCGGAATAAGGTTTGCACTTTGTTCTGTTTCATCAGCATGTATTTCGGGTTTTGCATTAATTCCGTTTTATCTGAATACTCGTGACAGTGGTTATATTGATAGTGATAATAATGCAGCGGCAGTTATTAATTATTTCTCACATTCAATTTTGGAATCCATCAAAGATGTAGATATGACCTATGATCCGGTAATTGTATCTGATGAGTGGTCTCGTGCAAATGCTTATTGCGGAATGGTTGTTTTCACAATTGCTCCATTAATCTTGATCATTGGCAGTATACCTCTTAGAACCAGGATAAAAAGATATGTTTATGTTGTAATTCTTTATTTTGCATTTGGAAATCAGCTGCTGAATTATGTTTTTCATGGATTTCATTTTCAGACATTAGTTCCTAACAGATTTGCATGCTTCTATATTTTCCTGCTTCTGGTTATCTTTTATGATGTGATACTTAATTTCAAAGATATTTTTGAAAGCAAGGGTGTTTTAATATTCAGTATTTTTTCAGGGGTATTCCTGGCCGGTCTGTTCTATATTAATGACTATAATGCAATGAGTTGCATGAAAACTGCTATCTTTGTGATCATATATTTGTTTATTGTATTATTGGGTTATAAAACGAAACAGTATTACAAATATACCAGAGCGATGCTTGCTGTGCTCGTAATAGAATTATTAATATCCTGTTGTAACGCGATTAATTATCGTCTGGATGCAAAAGTTGTATCTGATAATACAATTGCCATGGTGAAGGAGTACTCTGCAGGATATAATGATAAAGATGATATCTTCACGAGAACTGAAATACTGAATATTGATAATTATAATTCCAGTAAGATAACAGGAACTAATTCAGTCAGTATCCTGGCTTCTATACTTAAGAAAGAACAGAGCGTTTTGGCATCGTTTTATAATAACAATTATCATACTAATTATATTGGTTATGGTGTAGGCAATCCCTTATCTAATCTGTTTCTGAATGTTGAGCATTACGTATCTGAAGGTAAAGGAGATGCGGCTTCTGTACCTGATTATTTTGATGAACTTGATGATAATGAAAATGTAAAGCTTTACAAGGATCCTTATGCTGTAAAAGCGGGAGTGATTCTCCCTGTGGACTTTGCACCTGATAATGCTGATAATGAGAATGCATTTAGCTATCAGAACAGGATAAGTGAATTATTAGTAGGGGGTAAGCTTTATAATGAGATTGAAAATGGTGTTGAACTCGAGGAGGCCACTAATGGACTTATGGTAATGTCTAATGTGCCGCAAGGTACTGTGGGTGATGTTTATGGGTGTGATAAGGATGTTATAAGGTATTTTGGGTATGCTGATTCTGATAGTGAATATTCCTATGGATTGGTATATACAGTTCAATTGACTGATGAAGAGAAAAAATTGATTGGAGAAGCTATTCTAAATGAAGATACATTAGCACTTCTTTCAGAATATATTATGAAGCATTCTCTGACTGATTATCATTATGACAGAGATAAGAACGAAATTATTGCTCATTATGATATTTCTGAAGATAGTAAGCTGATGCTTCCAATTCCTGCATATGATAATTGGAAGGTATCCATTGATGGAATTGACACCGGATTTGATGATAGTGCCGGTGGACTGACGATTGTTGTGCCAGCCGGTAAGCATGAAGTGAAAGTGAAGTATGTTCAGGATTCAGTGCTGCCATATTGTATTATTTCGCTGGTGTCATTCGTGATATTTATGGGTGCGATGATAGTTATATCTAAGAAAAGTGTTAAGGAGTGAAGAAGGAGTTGATCAGGCGTTTGACGACGGAATAGAACAAGGAATATAACAATCAAAATATCTGGAGAAAATATAATAAAGATTATAAGTAGTTGAGTTAAATGGAATTTGAATTTATAAAGATTAGTGAAACAGAAGAGTGTTCTGAACTGGAATTGTATTTCAGCTTAAATGAGACCCAGCTTCGGCATTATTATGAGCCGGAGCCAGGTCTTTTTGTTGTTGAAAGTCCAATGGTTATTGAAAGGGCTCTTATGTCCGGATATGAGCCTCAGTCCTTTGTTATGCTTGATACGGTAGCGAAGGATATGTGTAAGAAATTCGCTGATATTATAGAGGATAATTACAAATCACTGGATGGAGATTATAAATTATCGGATGAGAATAATAAGTCAACGGATGAGAATGATATTGGTTTACATAATTCTTTGAACCATTGTGTCCCGGTCTATGTTGGAGATTATGACACCATAGCAGGAATGACCGGTGTGAATATTACCCGTGGTGTTCTTGCGTTAATGAAGCGTATAGAGTTGTCGCCGCTTGAGAAGATTGTGAAGAACTGCCATAGGATTGCCGTATTTGATGGTGTAGAGAATCCTACAAATGTTGGTGCAATGTTCAGATCTGCAGCCGCCCTGGGTGTTGAAGCTGTAATCCTTACAGACTCATCTAGTGATCCCCTTTACAGAAGGGCTTCCAGAGTCAGCGTCGGAACAGTATTTCAAATTCCATGGACTAAGCTGAACAGAAAGAAGAATAAGTTTCTGTTGAATGATTCATTGAGTTATATAGATGCCCTTCATCAGCTTGGATTTAAAACTGCCGCCATGGCTCTGACAGATAACTCTATAGGAATAGAAGATTTGCGGTTAAAGCAGGAGGAACGTCTTGCTATCATTCTGGGAAATGAAGGCTTCGGCCTTTCGGACGACGTTATCGAATCAAGTGATTATGTTGTTAAAATCCCTATGACGAATGGTGTGGATTCTCTAAATGTTGCCGCAGCAAGTGCTGTTATATTCTGGGAGCTTACCAAGAAAGAAGTACGGTTAACGGATAATTGACATTATTTGACATTATCATCAGAATTGTTATAATAAAATGATAGGTTTTAAATATTTAATCAGGGGAAGAATTTTGCTATGAGTAAATTTCGCTCAAACAGATTCTATATGATCATATCGATAATGCTTCTTGTTGTCTGTATGTTTCTGCAGTCGCTATCGTGGATTCTGCATTCCATGGGAATGGAGAAGGTCGAAACGCCTCTCAGGATGACGTCATATATATTATTTGCAATCACGTTGATAGGTCTTGCGTATATATTTGACAGGGAATTTCAGAAGGGAAGAAGAGAGACAGAACAGAAGCTTACATTTTCAAGAATAGCCTTCTCTCTGGCGGCTGATTATGAGAGCGTATACTATATCAATACAGAGAATGACAGCTATATTGAATATGGAAATGTAAGTAGTGAGGATGAAGGACTTCGTATTCTTTCTTCAGGTGAGGATTTCTTTCTTGATACTAAAAAGAATTCCCGGGTGATGATATATGAAGAGGATATGGCTCGTTTTCAGAAAGTATTTAATAAAGAGAACCTTTATAAGGCTTTTGAAAACAGTGAGATCATTAATCTTGATTACAGACTTCTTAAGGAAGGAAAACCATATTATTACAGTCTTAAGGTGACCAAGGGCAGTGGTGAAGATGATAAATATATCGTCGTAGGAGTTAAGAATGTTGATGCTCGTGTAAGGGCGGAGATGGAGACACAGAATGCTGTTGAAGAAGGTGTTACCTATAGTAAGATAGCCCTTGCGCTCGCGTCCAGATATGAGGTCCTGTATTATGTTGATATTATTACAGGAGAATATGCTGAATATAGTTCCAGCTATGAATATAGCAAACTTGAGATAGGTTCCAAGGGCAAGGATTTCTTCGGTGAAACACAGGAGAATATGAAGAAGGATATATATCCTGAGGATTATCCGATGATGGCAGAGACTATGCGTCAGGATAATTTTATTGAAGCTATTAATAAGCAGGATATGTTTTCCATAACATACAGGCTTATGCTTAATGGCAAACCGGAGTATGTCAAATTGAGTGCAGTTCGTCCGAAGGATGATGACAGACATATCGTTATTGGTGTTGCCAATGTCAATGAAACGGTTCAGAAGGAAGAAGAGTACAGACAGAAACTTGACAATGCTATGGACATGGCTAACAGAGATGGACTTACAGGTGTTAAGAATAAGCTTGCTTATAATATTTTTGAAAAGAAGATGAATTCGAAGATAGAGGGTGAAGACAAACCTTCATTTGCTATCGTTGTGTGTGATCTTAATAACCTTAAGCGTGTAAATGATACACGAGGACATTCATCAGGAGATGATTATATCAGAGCAGCCTGCAGGATTATATGTCATACATATAAACATAGTCCGGTTTATCGTATAGGTGGTGATGAATTCACTATAGTTCTTCAGGGAGAAGACTATGATAGTCGTGATATTCTTCTGGCCCAGCTTCGGGAACAGATTGAATATAACCGGGATGATGGCGGAGTTATAATTGCAAGCGGAATGCATGTATTTGATCCGAGTGTAGATCAGTCAGTTGAAAATGTATTTGAGAAGGCTGATTTTGAAATGTATAAAAATAAGAAAGCGTTAAAGGCATCAGAATGATTCAAGGAGCGTAAGTTTTTGATTCATTTGATATATGTTTCATTATAAGAGTTTCATTATAAGAAAGGAAGTAAAATGGGAGATTATATTCTGAGTGCGTGTGCACCTTGTGATCTTACTCCGGAGTGGATGGAGAAGAGAGACATAAGCTATGTATGTTTCAATGTATCTCTGGATGGAAAACAGTATAAGGATGATATGGGGAAATCCTTCTCTCCTAAAGAACTTATACTTAAAATGCAGAATGGAGCGGATGCTAAGACATCTCAGGTAAGTACAGGTGAGTATATTGATTATTTCAAATCTATTCTTGCACAGGGCAAAGATATAGTTCATGTATCCCTTTCAACCGGAATATCAGGAACCTATCAAAGTGCGTGTATCGCTGCGAAGGATCTTATGAATCAGTATCCTGACAGAAAGATATATACTATAGATTCACTTGCTGCTTCATCAGGATATGGTCTTCTGATGGATCTTGCTGCGGATAAAAGAGATGAGGGATTATCTGCAGAGGAACTTGCTAAGTGGATTGAGGAGAACAGACTGAATGTTATTCACTGGTTCTTCTCCACTGACCTGACGTTTTATATCAAAGGAGGCAGAGTATCTAAAACAGCTGGTACAATAGGACAGGTCCTTAATATCTGCCCGCTGCTTAATGTTGACTTTGAGGGACGTCTGATTCCTAGAGAGAAGATAAGAACCAAGAAGAAGGTTGTTAAGAGAATAGTTGAGAAGATGATTGAAGAATGTGATGACGGCTTGAATTATTCAGGTAAAGTATTCCTTTCGGATTCTGATGAGGAGCTTGGTAAACAGGTTATTTCACATATTGAAGAAACTTTCCCGCAGCTTAAGGGAAAGATTCATAGATTTGACATCGGCTGTACTATTGCCAGCCATACCGGTCCTGGAACTGTAGCCCTTTTCTTCCAGGGCAAGAAGAGAGACTATTAAGACCACAATTAAGACCACGATTGCGAAGCAATCGTGCTGTTACAAGCAGCGGAGTTATGCTTGCTGGAAAGCAAGTATAAGCAGGCTGCGTTAAGTATTTTTCAAGACATAGGAGAGAAAAATTATGAGCAAGATTATACTAACAGGAGACAGACCAACGGGTCGACTTCACCTTGGCCACTATGTTGGCTCTTTGAAAAGAAGAGTTGAACTTCAGAATTCAGGTGAATTCGACAAGATATTTATCATGATAGCCGATGCGCAGGCCCTCACGGATAATTTTGATAACCCCGACAAAATCCGTGACAATATTATTGAGGTTGCACTTGATTATTTGTCAGTTGGACTCGATCCTGCAAAATCAAATCTGTTTATTCAGTCGGCAGTTACAGAACTTACAGAGCTTACATTCTATTATGCAAATCTTGTTACTGTATCGAGACTTGAACGTAATCCGACTGTTAAGTCTGAGATTCAGCTGAGGAATTTTGAAACCAGTATACCGGTAGGATTTTTCACATATCCTATAAGCCAGGCTTCGGATATTACAGCATTTAAAGCTACTACAGTTCCTGTTGGAGAGGATCAGCTTCCGATGCTTGAACAGGCTAGAGAAATTGTCAGAAAGTTTAATTCTACATATAATTGTGAAGTACTTGTTGAACCGGATGCTCTTATTCCGGAGAATTCAACCTGTTCACGTCTTCCGGGAACTGATGGAAAAGCAAAGATGAGCAAGTCTCTTGGAAATTGTATTTATCTATCTGATTCCGAAGAGGAGCTTAATAAGAAGGTTATGACTATGTTTACCGATCCTGATCATCTTCAGATTAATGATCCGGGAAAGGTTGAAGGTAATGCGGTATTTACTTACCTTGATGCATTTGCTAAGGATGAGGATTTCGCAGAATTTCTTCCTGATTACAAGAACCTTGATGAAATGAAGGATCATTACAGACGAGGTGGACTGGGTGATGTTAAATGTAAGAAATTCCTTCAGAAAGTTCTGAATAAAGAACTGGCTCCAATCAGGGCTAGACGTAAAGAATATGAGAAGGATATCCCTGCTGTATATGATATACTGAGAAAGGGTACTGAGGTTGCTCAGGCTGAGGCAGCACAGACACTGGCTGAGGTTAAGGCTGCTATGAGAATCAATTATTTCGATGATGAAGCTCTGATCAGTGGTCAGCAGGAGAAATTCAATAGTTAATCAGATTAATTATGCCCCGACTTTGCCGGGGCATTTGTACAATAGTGGTGCTTTATGAAAAAAAATTCTGCATATAATAGAATATCTAAAACTTCAAGACGAGCCGGAGTGATAAATATACTCATTTTTGCTATTATTATGTCTGTGACATTGTCCGGTTGTGGTTTACATAAAATAACCGACAGGCTTGGGCTGACTAATACAACAGAGAACCCCAATGAAAATGGTACTGAGGATGAATCAGCTGATGAAGCTTTCAGCTTAGACAAATTAGAAGTGGAATCTGTGAAAGGTTCTGGTTTGTATCAGCTGGATTCTCTTATTCCCAAGTATGAGAATATGGAGCTTATGGGCTATGGGATGAGAAGTGAGAATGAAATTCTTCTCATTTATAAAACGGCCAGAAGCTTTGACACCGGTGAAGCAACGTTGACACCGGGAGATGCAGAAAGCGATAATACTGATATTGAAAATGGTGATGTTTCAGATGTTTCCGCTGATTCTAAGGATTATGATGATTACAAATTCACCGGAATTGATCTTACAAATGGAGAGCTTATTGAATATCCCTGGGAAATGAAAGTCGAATGTGATGAGTATGGTTATTCTTTATGGCTTAATGTTATATCAGTGAATCCTGTAATAATGTATGACTATTCAACTTCATCGATATTTATGCCTGAATCAGATACTAAGAATATTACTGTTGAAGAGGGCATTAGCGGTGAATTATTCTATAAAAACAGTAGTGTATATATGGTCAGATATAATGGGTTTATAAGCAAAGTTAACGAAGACGGTACTCTCAAAACTGTTTATACACTACCTGATACATTAGCAAACATGTATAAGGAAAGAGGTGAAACCTCTGATACGATCAAAGTGAGTTCCAGTACATATACGGGAGAACCGGTTTATCTGGATATTGATCCTATGACCTGGAGAGGCAGGGTGTATACCCAGGATTATTATGATTACTATATCTGCGGTTCGAATGAAAATGCATATTACGCTTTAGAATCTGAAAATGTAGAAGATGTTTCCAGAAATATTCTTGTGGTTGAAAAAACAGGGAAGGGATATAGAATTGAAATTCCGGATGATGTAATGAAAAATGGAGGTAGTTATGTAAACCTGACTGAAGTGGCGATAATGGGGAAATATCTTCTGATAGGAATCTGTGATTTTGATGGAAATTACAAAGATTTTCTTCTATGGGATTATGAAAAGGGTGAAGAATCGGAGATTAAGGATAAAGAGAAAAAGCCTTATGAAATACCGGTTATAACTTATGACGATCTTGATAAAAGGGCCGAAGAGATAGAAGATAAGTATGGTGTAGCGGTTGTATATGGTGAGAATATCAAGAGAGATTTGTCGGATTTTGAATTTGAAGTGTGTTCAAATTCGGGATATATTATGAATGCATTTGACACCATTGAAGAAACGCTGCAATTATATCCTGAGGGCTTCTTTAATCATCTGGAGGAGAATTATGTCAGAAATACAATCATTTATCTGACGGGTAAACAATCTCCTAAAGATGCCACAGTTAATATTTCAGATTCTGAAGGAGTTACAAGTGATGAGAACGGAGTTATGACCATATTTATGAATATATCCAGTGGCACGCTTTCAAAGTCCACGCTTGTCCATGAACTTACACATGCAATAGACAGAAGGCTTATATATGATAATGCTCTGGATGAATACAGGTGGAATAGTTATAATCCGCCGGGATTTGAATATTACTATGGATACGTAAATGAAAATGGAGAAGAATATTCCTCATTAGAGGATTATGAATATACTTCATATTATGATAATGCATATAATGATGATTATAAGGATACATATTTCGTAGATGTGTATGCAAAGACCTGGCCTACAGAGGACAGATCCAGATTGATGGAATATCTTATTGGAATGGATTATGATGATAATATGTTCCACAGTGAACACATGCGTGACAAGCTGGAGTATTTGTCCGACTGCATAAGAAATGATCTGGGAACCTCCTCCTGGCCTGAAGAAACCAGTTGGGAGAAGAAACTGAATCAGTATAAATAGGAAGAGAGGAAATGCCATGATTTACACTGTATTAACAAAGAAAGCTATGCAGATAGCCTACAAGGCTCATGATGGTCAGGTGGATAGGGAAGGCCTCCCGTATATTCATCATCCTATACATGTTGCCGAGCAGATGACAACAGAGGATTCCTGCGTAGTTGCTTTGCTTCATGATGTTATCGAGGATTCTGATATTACCCTGGAAGAACTGGCAGAAGAGGGGTTTACAACTGAACAGCTGGAAGCAGTCAGACTTATGACACATATGCCTCTTGGAGATGAAGCCTCAGAAGAGGAGAGGCTGAAAGATTATTATGAATATGTTAATCAACTGAAAGATAATGAGATTGCAAGAACAGTCAAGATTGCTGATCTTCTTCATAATTCTGATATAACGAGACTTGGAAGTCCCGGTGAAAATGATGCAAAGCGAAGAGAGAAATACAGAAAAGCGCTGGAGATGCTGCTGAGTTAGAAATGATTTATTTGAACATAGTATTATAGAATTAGAAATGGTGTTAATGAATTACAGAAAAAAATGGCCCGAGGGCCATTTTTTTTCGGAAACGTTTATAAGTTATAGAAGGGTCTTTCTATGAGTTACCTTAATAGATTATTGAATTATGTAAACTGCAGCAGTGCGTCTTCCAAAGTTGATAGCAGTAGAATAATCAGATACAAAAACATCGATTACATTTCCTGCCATTCCACCGGTATCTTCTACTACATATTCTCCATATCCTTCGATATAGATTCTTGTACCAAGTGGAAGTGAATTGCAGGCTACAGTGTGATTGCAGGTTGGATATACACCTGAAGCACATGGATTACCTGTTGCTATATAAGCGGTAAGTTCGTAGGTTCCAAGAAGGGACATCTTAGGCTTTCTGGCCTGAATCTCTTCGTATATGTCTTCTACTCGCTCCTGAGATTCTTTATCTTTTGAAATATAGCCCTCAGCTACGTTTCTGGCAGAAGCAGTTTTTAAACTCTGCTCCTTCTCAAGCTTGGCAAGGTTTTCATCCAGAACTGACTGAGTCTGAACATATATTGGATCATATTCGTCAATTTTGAGTGCTGACTCTCCATCGGCTTTGGTATTTAGTACAGGACATTCAAGTCCGAATACTGTGATCACAATAAGTAATGCAATTACAAAACGAGATCTTAATATTTTCATTAATAACTCCTTTCGCCTTCACATGTTATGTTTTACAACAAATGTTAACAAAATGCAATACTTTTGTAACAATTCTTAATTTCTGTTAACAAATGTATTATTTTTGTAATAGTTATATGCAAATTTACGATAGTGGAGTTAGAATCATGCAGAAAGATATGTGCAATATGTACAGTATCGTTCCGGAAAATGTACAATATATACAAAGAACAGGGGTTGAATCCATAAATCAGCAGATAGAAAAATATTAAGAAAACTACAAAATGTGTAAAATATTTAAAATTTCAATACTAATTTTCTAATCGAATATGTAAATGAGAAGAGTGAGCATTATAAAAAATAATGGGATGATTAATGTAGAACCAGGGAAGAAATGCGTAAATTGATAATTTAGAGAAATGCGTAAATTAAAAACTAATAAGAAATGCGTAAATAAAAAACTTAGGCTTGACATCAGAAATAAATGAGAGTATATTGAACATATGAACAAATAAACATATGTATTGCTCGTTATCTCATTTAATTTTTTGTTAATTAGTAATATATAACGTATCATAAATATAATAGAAAGGAAAACAATGAAAGAAGAAAAAGTAAAAGATGAGAAAATAGTTGATTATGAAGCTGCTGAAAAAATCAGAGAGACAATGCCGGAAGATGAATATCTTTACGATCTTTCAGAATTATTCAGAATATTCGGTGACTCCACACGAATTAAGATTCTGTATTCATTATTTGATACTGAACTTTGTGTTGGAGATATAGCTGCGATACTCAGTCTGAGTCAGTCTTCGGTCAGCCATCAGCTCAGAATTCTGAAGGATTCTAAGCTTGTTAAATTCCGCCGTGAGGGCAAGAGCATTTATTATTCGCTGGATGATGATCATGTGCGTTCTATCCTGAATCTTGGCATGGAGCATCTGGAAGAATAGTAACAACTTTAATCAATGATATTTATACTAAAATGTAAATAGTCAAAAAAGTCAAAAGAATTAGTCAAAAGAAAAAGTCAAAAGCATAGACGGTTTTATTCATAAATATAAAGGAGAAAATAGAAAATGAAGAAAACATACAAGGTAGATGTAGATTGCGCAGCATGTGCAGAAAAAATGCAGGATACAATTAGAAAAACTGAAGGAGTTAAAGATGCTAATTTAAGCTTTATGACTCTTAAGGTAAAGGTTGAATTTGAAGACGGTGTTGATCCGGATGCAGTTATTCGCACAGCTCGTGAGAACTGTAAGAAGGTAGAGGACGATTTCGAGATATATTTATAAAAAATTTCGGAATATATATAGTAACAATGAGGCATCTTGATCTGTATTATTCAGAAAAACAGGTGCTTTATTATTGGTTAATTATGAAATCGTATTAAAAAATATGAAGGTAATAAAATGACGTCGAAACAGAAAAAAAGTTTAATAAGATGTATAGCTGCTTTTGTTACAATTATTATTCTGGCAATTCTTATGCATTATATTTCATTACCCTGGTTCATCCAGCTTGGTCTGTATCTGATACCATACTTCACAGTTGGATATGATGTTCTGCTTAAGGCATTCAAAAACATCAGAAACGGACAGGTTTTTGATGAGTGCTTTCTCATGACTGTGGCGACTATCGGAGCTATGGCAACAGGAGAGTATCTGGAAGGAGTAGCGGTAATGCTGTTCTATCAGATAGGTGAATTGTTCCAGAGTATAGCTGTAGGTAAGAGCCGTAAGAATATATCGGATCTCATGGATATTTGTCCTGAAACAGCAAATGTACTTCATGAAGATGGATCAATATCTGAGGAAGATCCGGATGATGTTGAGATAGGTTCTGTTATAGTAGTAAATCCGGGAGAGAAGGTGCCTATAGATGGTGTAGTTATCAGTGGCGAATCATCCCTTGATACCAGCGCTTTGACAGGCGAATCTGTTCCTAGAACGATAAGAAGTGGTGAAAGTGTAATCAGTGGCTGTATTTCTCTGACGGGCAGACTTGAAATAAGAACAGAGAAGGAATTTGAAGATTCAACTGTTTCTAAAATACTGGAACTCGTTGAAAACTCCAGTATGAGAAAGGCTAAGGCGGAGAACTTTATTTCGAAGTTCGCCAGATATTATACACCGATCGTTTGTTACTCGGCGCTTGCGCTTTTTATTATTCCACCGGTTATCAGGCTCCTGATGGGACTTACTCCTGACTGGATCACCTGGCTGATGAGGGCACTTACATTTCTTGTAATATCATGTCCTTGTGCGGTAGCTATTTCCGTACCATTAAGTTTCTTCGGAGGAATTGGTTGTGCTTCTTCCAGAGGTATTCTGGTTAAAGGTTCGAATTATCTGGAGGCTCTTGCAGAGACTTCGGCTGTGGTATTTGATAAGACAGGAACCCTTACAGAAGGCGTATTTGATGTGAATCATATATATCCGTCTGAAGGTATAACAGAAGATGAACTTCTTGAAAAAGCAGCCTATGCGGAGATATCGTCTAATCATCCTATAGCATTATCTATAATAAGAACATATGAAGAAGGCATGAAGAGAAAGGTTGACCAGTCTGTGATTTCTGAAGTAGAGGAAATATCCGGACATGGAATATCAGCCAGAATAAATGATAGTGGAAATGGATCTCTTGGAAATATAAATGAACCTCAGGGGAGAGAAGTGGTTCTTAAAGGGCATGAACATATCTATGCCGGAAATCTGAAGCTGATGGAAAGAATCGGCCTTGGTAATATAGAGAAACATGATGAAGGTACGGTGGTTTATATTGGTTCCTGTAAATGTGACTCTGATGAAGAATGTATAAACCATGGAGGCGAAGTTAAGGGAGCAAAGTATCTTGGGTGTATAGTGATATCCGACAGGTTGAAGGCAACATCTGTTAAGGCAGTGAAAGGTCTTAACAAAATGGGTATAAAGACAGTAATGCTCACAGGTGATACTGAGAAGGCGGCTTCAAGGTTTGCTAAAGAACTTGGGGTTACAGAATATCGTTCTGAACTTCTTCCTGCTGATAAGGTTAGTGAACTTGAGAAAATCATG
>CACZPG010000194.1 GCA_902782965.1 uncultured Lachnospiraceae bacterium | reverse complement strand
TGATCCTGAAGGTCATGAGGATATGCTTGCAGGTATAGTAGCTATCAGAAGAATGCATACAAGAGTTGTTAAAGAGACAGGCTTTACTTGTGCAGAGGAAATGCTTTACCCTGGTAATCACAGATATCTGTCGGATCTGCTTTCCTACATAGCTGTAGGTGCCCGTTCTGTTGAGGATCAGGAACACAGAATTGTTTCTTCAGGTGTTGGAATACCGGTAGGTATGAAGAATCCTCCAAGTGGAGACCTGTCTGTAATGATGAATGCAATTACTGCTGCTCAGTCTCCACAGGATTTCATTTACAGAGGCTGGGAAGTCAGAACTGATGGTAATCCTTATGCGCATTCAATCATGAGAGGTTATATAGATAATCTGGGACATAGTAAGCCGAATTATTACTATGAAGATCTTAGAGCCGTTTACGAAGAATATCAGAAGAGAGACCTTCAGAATCCGGCTATTATTGTTGATACGAACCATGCAAATTCTAATAAGAAATATTTGGAGCAGATCAGGATTGCCAAAGACGTGCTTCACTCCAGAAGACATTCTGATGATATAAAAGGTCTTGTCAAAGGTCTTATGACAGAGAGCTACATCGAAGATGGTGCTCAGAAGATAGGTGAGGGTATATACGGTAAATCCATTACTGATCCATGCCTTGGCTGGGAGAAGACTGAGAAGCTGCTTCTTGAACTGGCAGAACTTGTCTAAATCCTATGATTATAATACAATAAATCGCAAATGATAAAGGCTCGCTGAAAATGCGTGTATATATGCCGTAAAAACCCGTCTTTAGACGGGTTTTTATTTGACAATGATGCATTCATATTATACGATATTAGTATCTATAATTATGTATAAATATCAGCCTGTCAGCATCTGATAGCTGTTGTTTATACTAACGCCTATTGTACATTATAACAGGAGCCTCAGAGGTGCAGATAGTCAGATTAAATAAACCATATATTTCTGTTGAGAATTCCTTCGGTGGTAGTCAGGAGTGGTTTGAGAAAACCGGCCGTCCCTGGAAAGGGCGCGCAATCAAGGGGTATGGTTGCGGTCTTATCGGAGCATCGGATGTATTGCTTCATATTCTTGATAATCTGCCTTTACAAACGGCTGAGAAATTAGAGGGTAATAAGGGTATAGATAGCAAAAATCTGATTTCCAAAACCGATTACATAGATTTCATCAGAAATATGGAACGCAGATATTTCCATATATTTCCTAAGCTTGGCCTTTCAGGAATACTTCTGGCATTGGGTATGAATCTGTATTTTATGATTCATAGAAAAGAGATAAAGAGGTTAACAGGGCATAAGTACAGGGCTCGCTGGGCAGTGTGGCCCTCTAAACTTCTTGACAGGATTAAGGAAATGCTGGAAAGTGATCTGCCGGTTATAATATCTATAGGCCCAGGATTTTTCCATAAGGATAAGGTCAGATTCTATGTGGAAGAGTCGGTGAATAATAAAAGTAATAGTAACGGACAGTTTAAAACAACTGATAAGACAACGGATAGAAAAGAGAAGAGATATAAGGTTGCAACAAGTACCAGGGATCATTACGTAACGATCACCGGTATTATTGAATCGAAAGAAGATAATATTACGCTTCTTGAGATTTCATCATGGGGAAAGAAATATTATATAAGATATGACGAATATAGAAATTTTGTAAAGAAATGTGATAATTTCTATTTCAGTAATATCTTGTATATTAAAGCTTATTAGCAGCATAAGGCTTATTAGTATTGGAGGGTTATATGTTTACCTGGAATTTTCAATTGATTTCTAAGGCGAGACTAGCTGATACATTCAGACAGCTGAAACTGAATGAAGAACAGGAAGATATCCTGATAAGAATTCATACTGCAGCACATCTACCTGAAGAAGCTGTTGAGCTTGCCAAATTCATAAAGAGAAAAGTTCCGGAGGCTCAGATTTTCGGAACCAGTACTTCTGCGATAATCATGGATGGAAAGCTGATTCCGAATCAGTGTGTTATTTCCATTACTCAGTTGCATGGAGGGCGTGTTAAGACTGCGATTCTTCCTACCTTTGAGGAGGATGGAATCACGCCGCTTCAGCCT
This sequence comes from uncultured Lachnospiraceae bacterium, assembly GCA_902782965.1. Lineage (GTDB taxonomy): Bacteria > Bacillota > Clostridia > Lachnospirales > Lachnospiraceae > Eubacterium_Q. The sequence continues at coordinate 2,247 of CACZPG010000194.1, read as the reverse complement.
GATGAATTATGCAGAAATGTTAAGAATTCGGTTGTTCGTTTTGATACGAAACTCTTACTGGCATTTCTGACGGTTAATTATGCTGATGTTTACTCCTTCGTTGAACAGTGTAATGATTATTTTCCTCATGTTCAGATGCTTGGTGGCCTTGCTGACGGTGCCAACAGCAATCTGGCTAATCTTCCTGATAATACATTCCTTTTCAATGAGAAGGGATGGACAGATCATGGTATAATTCTTGCTTCCCTCAATGGTGATAATATTGACAGTTTCAGTTCCTATGCAACCGGTGTTGAAACTATAGGTGATGAAATGGAGGTTACCGATTCTTTAGGAACCACACTTCTTACAGTGGAGGATAAGGATGCTGCTATTGAGTATCGTAAGGGAATCGGTGATGAACTTCTGGATCGTCCCGAGCTTACAAGCCTTTTCCCTTGCGTTTGTTCTGATGCTCCGGAATTCCCGGTATTTTTCCATTATAATAAAAATAAGTTGGGTGAAATCTTCTCGGAAAATAGTCCTATTGGAAGGGAGTTCTATAAGCGTTATCCGGATGCTGATAAAGACGAAGAGAGAGAATTTATAAGCGGCAATTACCACCTTGATGTTGGTACGAAAATTAAAAGAGCTTTTATTTATGACAGAAAGATTATTTCTGATAACAGGGCACTGTTTCGCAAGATTGAATCCTTTGAAAAAGCTGAGACCATATTTGCTTACTCGTGTATTGTTCGATCGATAATATACTCGAATTGTATCAAGTGGGAATTGTCTGCGTATGAGAATTCCAATATGAGTGGTTGTATCACTTATGGAGAAATCGTTTATGATGAAGGAAGAAACAGATTTGTTAATGGCACATTTGCTGTTACAGCTATAGGAGAGAACCAGACTGAACAGGATTATAATCCATACACATTTTTATATACTGAAACTCTGGCTGATGATAATGAAGAACTGCTTAATTATCTTACATATGTAGAAGGCAGACTGAAGAATAATGAAGATTCTGTTTCGGCAGAATCCCTAAGACGGTTTGTAAGAGAATGTGAAAGAAAGATTCTAAGTGAAAGCACAGTGGGGCTTCCTAATTTTGCGGCCCTAAATCTTGATATGAAACTTCGAGGGGTTGACAGAGTCTGTGTAATTGAAACATCTGATACTACGAGCATGAGAACTGTTTTCTCGGAGAATCTTATTAATCTTACCTATAAGAATTATATATCCAAATGTGAGAACTTTGCCAAGTCTAAGGGTTACCACATATATGTTATCAAGAACTGGCGGGTTGCTATAGCGGCGGAATCTTATAAAGTTTCACTTTCCCAGTTCAGAAGTGATATGGAGAATCTGCAGAAGAAACTATTTGAAAATAATGAAGAATATATTGCAATAGTTCCGAATTTCGCACTTCTGGATAATTGTAATAATGAGAATTATAGTAATGCTTTTAACTCTGCCCGTGTCAGGATGTGGCAGAAGAATATTCAGTTTCTTATGACGGATGCCATGGATAATCAGCTGGATGAAGAATCTATCCGTGAGAATTATCATATGGTAAATGTGATTAATTATGCTATTGCTAATGATCGGGTTATTCCGCATTATCAGGGGATATATGATAACAACCATGGCTATATTCATCACTATGAGGCACTTATGAGACTCGAGGATGAGAATGGACAGCTTTATTATCCGAACAGTTTCCTGAAGGTGGCAAGAAGCTTCGGGCTTCTGTATGACCGAATCTCTTTACAAATGATCCGGAAGGTATTCGAAAGATTCAGAAACTCTGAAAATAACAGTGTAAGCGTTAATATTGGAATTCGTGATATTAGAAATAAGGAGATTACTGATTATATTTATGATTTTCTTTCAGTGGCTCCCCATCCCGAACACTTCATTTTCGAGCTTCTGGAAAATGAAGATATTGATGATTACAATATGATGGTTGAATTTGTAGATAAGATACATGAGCTTGGTGGAAAGATATCCATAGATGATTTCGGAAGCGGATTCTCTAATCTGCAGCACATAATCAATCTTCAGTCGGATATTGTCAAGATTGATGGTTCTATTGTGAAGAACTGCTGTGATAACAGAAGTGCAGAGAATCTGATTGCGCTTATTTCTACATGGAAGAATCTGGCTCATACCCAAATAATGATTGTGGCTGAATTTGTTGAAAATGAAGCTATTCAGAATAAGCTTCTTCAGTATAATATAGATTATTCGCAGGGGTAT
>CACZPG010000193.1 GCA_902782965.1 uncultured Lachnospiraceae bacterium | reverse complement strand
TGACACTTATATCCTATGTAACTTTCGGTATTCTCTTGGAGAACAGCCTGTGACTTCAAGGAACATTTTATTGAAGGTGGTGGTGGACTGGAAGCCGGCCATGAATGCACAGTCTGTTATGGATAAATCATCATTTGCCAGAAGGCTTATGGCATTCTGGACACGGATGCCTGCGATGTAGGTAGGAAATGACATTTCTGAATAATCATTAAAAAGCTTGGAGAAGTAATAGGGACTGAGTCCGATCTTTTCGGCTACATCGGTCTGTGAGATATTCTCCGTGGAATGTTCGGATATATAACTGTAAGCGGCCCGGATATATTCCCAGGCTTTTCCTGAGAATCTGTCGCTGCCTATCTGCTCACGCTGTTCTTCAATTATAAATTCTCCTATACGCATCAGAATGTCATAGATCAATTGCTTACACCTGGTCTCTGCAAAATGAGGATTTTGACTGAAAATATCCTGAATACTAAAAATTTTATCTTTAATGTATCCGGTTAATTCCGGATTATTTTTTTGGGATAGAAGATGGTATTTCTTGAAAAATCTGGAGGCGGAAAGAATATCTATATTATTGTCAATGATCTTGGAGGAGAACTGAATGAATATGGACCCATTCTCGGGAACATGGATTATTTCATGGAGCTCTCTCGGCCACACCATAAATATATCACCTGCTTCGGGAGTGATAATCTCGTCCCTTACTCTATAACGACAGCCGTCCTTAAGAATCAGAGTGAATTCGGTGTCATTATGCCAATGAGAAGGAAATGAGGTAGGTGACTGATCATCGGTTATTGAAACATCATTAATACGATTATATTGAATATATTCTTTCTCCATGGAAGTCTCCATTTCATATGAAATTCTCGTAATTATGCCCTATCTATAGAATAACAAAAATTGGGCAAAATTCAATAATTATATTCTATTATTGGGGAGAGGATTTGCTTATACTGAAAGAAAAAACGGGGAGGTTTCGTAATGGATAATTTCACTTTTTATTCACCGACATTTTTTGTTTTTGGTAAGGATACCGAGAATCAGGCAGGAGAATATGTAAAGAAATTCGGAGGTACTAAGGTGCTGGTTCATTTTGGTGGACAGAGTGCCAGAAAATCAGGTCTGCTGGACAGAGTTGAGGAGTCTCTTAAGAAAGAAGGAATCCCGTATGTGACACTTGGAGGCGTTAAGCCGAATCCAAGAAGCGGACTGGTATATGAAGGAATAGATATTTGTAAGAAGGAAGACGTGGACTTCATTCTGGCTGTAGGAGGAGGAAGTGTAATTGATTCTTCGAAAGCTATAGCGGCCGGCGTGGTATATGACGGAGATTTCTGGGATTTCTATAGTGGAAAACCTATTGAGGAGGCTCTTCCGGTTGGAACTGTACTCACAATTTCTGCAGCAGGAAGTGAGGGCAGCCCGGATTCTGTCATTACTAAAGAAGAAGGAATGTTCAAACGTGGAGCAAGCGGAAATGCCATCAGACCTAAGTTCAGTATACTGAATCCTGCACTTACTGAGACGCTTCCGGCTTATCAGACGGCAGCCGGCGCTACGGATATTATGGCACATCTCTATGAGAGATATCTGACAAATACCCAGGAGGTAGAGGTGACCGACAGACTTATTGAAGCGCTTCTTCTTACAATGAAACATGAGGCTCCAAGAGTAATAGCAGATCCTCATAATTATGAAGCCAGAGCCAACATTATGTGGGCTGGAATGATGGCTCATAATAATTCCTGCGGAGTCGGAAGAAGCCAGGACTGGAACAGTCATAATATAGAACATGAGCTTTCAGCTCTTTATGATTGTGCACATGGTGCCGGTCTTGCAGTGACAATGCCTGCTGTATTCAAATATGTTATGAAGCATGATGTGATGCGTTTTGCCAAGGTGGCTGTGAGAGTATGGGGCTGTCAGATGGATTTCGATCATCCTGAGGTTACAGCATTGGAAGGTATAGAAGCTTTCCGTAACTTCCTTATTTCTATCGGAATGCCTAAGAATTTTGAAGAACTTGGTGCTAAGGAAGAGGATATTCCTAAGCTTGTAGAGGTACTCTGCCGTGGAGATGGAAGAGATGGTACAATCTCAGGCTTTGTAACATTAAATGAAGAAGACTGTATGAATATATATAAGATGATGAATAGTTAAGATAAGGAGAAGTAAATGAAAGCGTTATTTATCGGTGGTACAGGAACAATCAGTACAGCAATAGTAAAAAGGCTGGTTGAGGAACTGGGCTGGGAGGTCTGGTTACTCAATCGGGGTAATAGAAATGAGGTAGTCCCGAAGGGAGTCCACCTGATCACATGTGATATTTCAGATGAAGCAGCGGCGGCAGACGCGCTTCGGGGGTTAGAATTTGATGTGGTGAGTGAGTTTATCGGCTTCACAGCAGATCAGGTGGAACGGGACTACAGACTTTTCAGGGGAAAGACTAAGCAGTACATATATATCAGTTCAGCTTCGGCCTATAATAAACCGGCGGCGAACTACATTATCACGGAAGGAACTTCTCTTGCAAATCCACATTGGGAGTATTCCCGTAATAAGATAGCCTGCGAGGAATTCCTAATGAAGAAATATCGTGAAGAAGGCTTTCCGGTAACAATCGTACGCCCGAGTCATACCTATGATGAGAGAAATATTCCTCTGGGGGTTCATGGAAAGAAGGGCTTCTATCAGGTTATTAAGAGAATGCTGGAAGGAAAACCGGTAATAATTCAGGGAGATGGAACTTCTCTATGGACTGCAACCTTTAATAAGGATTTTGCAATCGGATATACGGGACTTATGGGTAACAGGCACGCTATCGGTGAAGCATTTCAGATAACCGGAGACGAAACACTTTCCTGGAATCAGATATATCAGACCATAGCCGATGCTCTTGGAGTTGAACTGAAGGCTTATCATGTTTCTTCTTATTTTCTTAGTGAAGTGGGAGATAAATATGGATTTGACTTTGAAGGAAGTCTTATCGGAGATAAGTCTGTGTCGGTTGTTTTTGATAACAGCAAGCTTAAACAGGTGGTTCCGGATATGAGAACAACTGTAAGATTTGATCAGGGAGTAAGAATTGCTCTGGATTATGTGCTTTCCCATCCTGAGTGTCAGGTAGAAGATCCTGAGTTCGATGAGTGGTGTGACAAGGTAATAAGTGTTCTGGATGAGGCAAAAACCAGAATTTGACTTCCGGCTTATAATTTGTTAATACTTCAAAATTACTTATTTAAAAAGAAATATTAGAAGAAATACCAGAAGAGATAATAGAAGAGAAAGATATGGAAATTAGAGAGAAGAAGAAAATAACAGATTTTACAACAGGCAGTCCTGCAAAGCATATACTCAGATTCTACTGGCCGTTATTTATGACCAGTATGTTTCAGCAGGTATATAATTTTGTGGATATGCTTATAGTGGGAAAAGGACTGGGAGACTATGCTCTGGCATCAGTGGGAAATATGAGTTCTCTCTTCTTTCTTATCGTGGGCTTCTCCTTCGGTCTGGCCAATGGTTTCGGAGTTCTGATCTCACAGAGCTTTGGTGCTAAGAAGACTGAGGAGTTACGTCACAGACTGGCAGGAACTATTCAGCTGGCTGTAGTGATTGCTATTCTTCTTACCACCTTAAGTATTATCTTTCTGCCCTATGCTCTGAGGCTTCTTCAGACAGATGAGCTGCTTATGAATAACTGTCTGAAATATGGTTATGTAGTTTTCGGAGGCATTTCGGTATCCATATGCTTTAATATAAGTGCGGCGGTTCTGAGAGGACTGGGAGACAGTCGTACTCCTCTCAGGGCAATTCTGATATCTTCGGTAGTTAATCTGTCGCTGGATTCTTTCATGATCTTCGTTCTTCATACAGGAGTAGAAGGAGCTGCTGTAGCTACTGTTGCATCCCAGATGGTTTCTGCAGTTGTCTGTATAAGGAGACTCCGTCAGATTGAAATGCTGAAGCTACAGAGTTCAGACTTCAGGAATGGCAGAAGAGTATATATCGATTTGTTAAAGAATGGACTGCCAATGGCATTTATGAATTCCATAACAGCTATAGGAGTTATGGTGGTACAGCATTTTGTGAATGGATACGGTGTGGATTATACTACAGCTTATTCCGCCTGCAGTAAGTATCTGAATCTCTTCATGAACCCTGCAAGTACAGCCGGAAATGCGATGAGCTCCTATACTAGTCAGAATTACGGAGCCCGCAAATATGACAGAATTCAGCGGGGTCTCAGGGTTTGTCTGACCATTTCTTTTATAACTTATATTCTGCTGGGAGGCTTAATGGTATTTATTCCTGAGAAGCTGGTAAGAATTCTGATAAACGGAGATGTGGCTGTTGGTCTGGCCTGTGATTATCTTCCAATATGTGGAATAGCTATTATTGCCGTGGATTGTCTCTTTGTAATAAGGAGCGGTGTTCAAGGTATGGGGAATCCGGTTCTTCCGATGTGGTCGGGTGTACTGGAAATGGTTCTCAGGATAGTGGCTGTATCCTTCCTGATGGGAAGAATAGGCTTCAGTGCCTGTGCTTATGCTGAGGTATGCGCCTGGGTAGGTGCACTGCT
>CACZPG010000192.1 GCA_902782965.1 uncultured Lachnospiraceae bacterium | reverse complement strand
TTTATCACCAAGTTTTGTAGTCAGTACAAAGAGTCCGTATGACAGCTTATACATAGCTTTTTTGTCCATATATACCTCCTTTATTGCAGGTTTGCTTTTTGATTTTTACCACTGAATTCATTTTATCATACATTAATATAGTTTAGGAATAAAAATTATAAAAAAACAAAAATTTTATAATTTATTTTATGCTTTAGGTTAAAAGTATGATATAATTAACAAAGCTATGGGGTTAAAATTTTTAATCTCCAATATTATTAATCAGGAGGTATTTAGGGTGTATTATAACAATAAAGTATGGGTAGGTATTAATGATAAAGGGGAAAAAATAGAGCTGCTTCCGAAGATGGCTAATCGTCATGGCCTTGTAGCCGGAGCTACCGGTACAGGTAAGACAGTAACACTTAAAGTGCTTGCTGAAAGTTTTTCGGATATGGGGGTTCCTGTTTTCCTTGCAGATGTAAAAGGAGATATAGCGGGTATTGCTAATCCCGGAACTGACAGTGAAGATATGCAGAAAAGAATAGAAAGGTTTGGTCTTGGTGAAGCTGGATTTGGATTTAAAGGTTATCCTGTACAGCTTTGGGATATTTACGGAGAGAAAGGTATTACACTCAGAACGACCATATCAGAGATGGGACCGCTTCTCCTATCCAGACTTATGGAACTGAATGATCTCCAGTCGGATATCCTTTCAATTGTTTTCAAGATTGCCGATGACAGTAATCTGCTTCTTATAGATACCAAAGATCTGAAATCTATGCTGAATTATGTTTCTGATCATAATAGTGAATTTGAAGCTCAGTATGGAAAGATGAGTCCTCAGTCGATTGCTGCAATTGTAAGGGCTCTTGTATCTCTTGAAGTTGCGGGTGGAGATAAGTTCTTTGGAGAACCTGCACTTAATATTATGGATTTCTTCACTTTTGGTGATGCCGGAAAAGGAATGATCAATATATTGGAGAGTGAAAGCCTTATAAGTAATACCAAGTTGTATTCAACATTTCTCCTATATATGCTTTCAGAACTTTTTGAAAGACTTCCTGAGGTAGGAGATATGGATAAGCCTAAGATGGTATTCTTCTTCGATGAAGCGCATCTTCTGTTTAAAGATGCTCCTAAAGCACTTCTTGAGAAGATAGAGCAGGTTGTTAAACTTATTCGTTCCAAAGGCGTTGGAATTTATTTCTGTACACAGAATCCAAGGGATATTCCTGATGGGGTACTTGCTCAGCTTGGTAATAAAATAGAACATGCACTTCATGCGTATACACCTGCTGATCAGAAAGCTGTTAAAGCAGCTGCTGAATCCTTTAGGGAGAATCCTGAATTTAATACTTATGAAACTATTCTTGCACTTGGAACAGGTGAGGCTGTTGTTTCATTTCTTGGAGAAGATGGAATTCCGGGAATCGCAGAGAAGACATATATTCTTCCGCCACAATGCTCGTTTGGGGCTATTGATGCTTCCAGAAGAGATACTCTGATTAAGGGAAGTATTCTCTACAGTAAGTATTATGAATCCATTGATCCTGATTCTGCCTATGAATTCCTTCAGAGAAGAGGACTTGAGGAAGCTGAAGCTGCAGAGAAGCTTAAGGCTGAGGTAGAAGCAGAGAAACAGAGACAGAAGGAAGAAGCAGAAGCAGAGAAGCAACGTATCAAAGAAGAAAAAGAAGCTGAAAAACAGAAGGAAAGAGAAGAACGAGAAGAAGCCAGACAGAAAGAACGAGAAGAAAGAGAAGCGGCCAGAGCTGCTGAGAAGGCAGAAAGAGAAGCTGCCCGTAAAGCAGAAGCAGAAGAAAAAGCTAAACAAAGAGAGAAGGATAAGGCGGACGCAGAGAAGAGACGTGCGGCTAAGTCTGTTGGTAACGCTGTTACAGGCACTGTTGGTCGTGAGGTTGGTAAGACTGTCGGTAAGAAATTCGGTAAGTTCGGTCAGACCTTAGGCGGAAATGTAGGAGCAAGTCTTGGAAGAGGCATTTTCTCGACTTTGTTTAGTACAAAGAAATAATTTATTTATACATACAGAGATGATTTGTATATGCACATATTAAGGAGGTTGCGGTATGAGCGACAGGTCACATGAGAGACCGATGACAGAAACTGAGCTCCTTAGCAGTTTTGAGGATGCAATTAATTATGATCACATATTTGTAAGTTACCAGGCGCAGATTAACCATACTACAGGTAGAATGGTTGGTGCAGAAGCCTTAATGAGATGGAAACATCCTCTTTATGGAATGCAGTATCCAACGGATTTTATCCCGGTACTTGAGAAGAATGACTTGATTTATAAAGCTGATCTGCATGTCTTTGAAATGGTTTGCAAGTTTCAGAAGAAATGCATGGATGAAAGAGTGTCCATGATTCCTATTTCAGTGAATATGTCAAGGTATGACATTTATAATCATGAATATGTTGATGCCATAGAAGAGATAAGAAGAAAATATGATGTTCCTGTTAAATTTCTTCGTATAGAAGTTACTGAATCTTCAGCCATAGGCGGAATGGAACTGGTTTCTTCTGTTCTTAAAAAACTTCATTCATATGGCTACCTTGTTGAAATGGATGATTTCGGAAGTGGATATTCGTCTCTGAATATTCTTAAGGATCTTGATGTGGACATCATTAAGCTTGATATGACATTTATGAGTGGAGATATCGGTGGCAGAGGTGGTACAATCCTGAGTTCTATTGTTCAGATGGCAAAATGGCTTGATACACCCGTAATTGCTGAAGGTGTTGAAACAGTAGAAATTGCTGATTATCTGAAGAGTATAGGATGTAATTATATTCAGGGGTATCTATATTGCAAACCACAGGAACCTGATGAATTCATAGAAATGATCAGTAAGGTTAAACATGAACCGATTACCGCTGCTCTTGAACTGATCAAAGCTATGGATGCAGGTAAATTCTGGAATCCTGAATCAATGGAAACGCTGATTTTCAGTAATTTTGTCGGTGCTGCATCTATATTTGTATATGACAGGGAAGATGGTTCTGTTGAGATTATTCGTGTTAATAAGAAATATCTCAAAGAGGTTGGAGCAGGTAGATCTGAAAATGAAATATTTGACAGTGATCCATGGCTGAATCATGATGATAAAAGTCATAAGATTTATGAGTCAACAATACTAAGGGCTATTGAATCAAATGATGAAGAGACCTGTGAAAACTGGAGAACAATCTGTACCAAGATGTGTGGCGAAGAGAAGATCTGTGTTCGAAGCTCAATCAGGGTCATTGGAAAAGGCGGAGAGAAATTCCTGATCTATGCTATGGTTCAGAATATTACCAAAGAGAAGAAACAGCTTGATGCGATGGAAGAAAGAGAACATTTATTGAAGCAGGGCTTTGAGCATGCAAATGTATATGCATGGGAGGTGGATCTTTCTACCTGGGATATGAGACCTTGTTTCAGATGTATGCGTGATCTGAATGTTCCTCCGGTTGTTCACAATTATCCTGAACCGTTGATTGAGAACGGATTATTCCCACCGGATTATGCTGATATGTATCGTGACTGGATGAAACAGCTTCAAAATGGTGTTGGAGAACTTGAGGCAGTTATTCCACTTACAGTTGGAAGGGTACCATTCCATGTAAGGTACACGACTGAATTCGATGAGACAGGAAAACCTCTCAAAGCTTATGGGTCTGCTACTTTAGTGGTAGATAGTGATAAGAGCGATAAGACGGAAGAATAGGTAGTGTATATGAAATAATAAACCGGTATCATACGGATTTAATATCCTGTATGATACCGGTTCTTTTATTTGAAATTTATAAGAAATATAAAATTCGGATTGTAGCGTTTATAACTGGTGGTATTCCGGCTGCATGTTTCTGAATGTACAGTAGTACTTAAAACCAAGACTTTTTGCAAGCTCCGCAGCACTATCCATTTCATATCCGATGTGTTCGTAATCGTGAGCATCACTTCCGAAGGACAGGATTTCTCCGCCAAGTTCTTTATAGGCTTTAAGAATAAGCTTATGTGGATGCATGAAGTCCATGCCACGATACAAACTTCCTGTATTTATTTCAATCCCTTTTCCGGATTTGATTATTGTCTTTAGAATTTCATATATTTGTTCCTTGAGAGCAGGATAGAAGCTGCTTTCGAAATTATCTGAGGTTACCTTTTCAAAAGTACTGCTGTCTTTAGGACCATAACGGAAGATATAATCAAGGTGACCATAGACATTATAATCGGAGAAGTGATTTACATTATAAAGCATTTCTTCGAAATAGAGTTTATACATATACGCCTGTGTTTTTTCTGAACCATCGCTGTTGACCCAGCTTTCAGCATAATATGGATCAAGATTATCGACTACATGGCTGGAACAGATGATAAAATCTATTCCTTTATGATCTTTGCTGAAGGAATTCAGTTTCTCACAGGTGGATGGCATGACTCCCTGTTCAACTCCGATACGGAGATCGAAATCAGGTTGTAATTCCTGCTGAAGATTTTTGAGTTCTTTAATGTAATTATCAATATCAAGATCAAATTTTATATGACTCGGAACATCAGGAAACTCAAAATCATTATGATCTGTAAGGCATATAGAAGTAAGGCCTTTATTCCTGGCGGATTCAATGATTCTATTGATATCTGATTCACAGTCTGATGAGAAATTACTGTGAAGATGGTAGTCTGATGTGATTAATTTTGACATAAATATTCCTCTCTAAATCAATATATTTAATCGGTGTTTTGCTGAGTTATATTACTTTTATACCTAAAGATAATAATATAGTTTGGCGTAGATGTCATTAATTATGTAATTAATGTGTGTATAAATAATATTTTTTTGTATATATATTTTAATTTGCAAGATTTCTAATATTAAAGTAAAATAGAAAAACGTAGATTCTGATTATTATATGATTAGTCCGTTGTTTGATTAGCGATTATATATTTTCTATGAAATGTCTAAATGCGAGGTGTTATATTCTATGGTTATAAAGAAATCGAACTTTTCAATCCCCGTTATAATTATTGCTTTTTCTGTATTATTAATGTTTTTTGGAATGGATGTATATGCTGCGGATGCGCCGCAGATAAATGATTCTGAAATAACTGTATTTCCGGGTGAACAATATAAATTGAATGTTACTCTGGGAGATAATGACGAAATCAGTGAATTTGACTACAGAGTAAATGAAAGTGAAGGACTCAGTGCGAGTGCTGATATTCAGGTAGACGATAATGGATATGTCATTATCGGTGAAGGCGTTTCTGAAAGAATAGAGGTAAGTCTTAGTGTTGACCTTATCTATAGAACTAAGATCTTGAAAAAATCAGAAGTTACTCCGTCAGCTTCTCCAACGAGTAAACCGTCAGCTGAGCCAACAGTTTCACCAACTTCAGAGGCTGTTTCCACTGCGACAGTTGATCCGTCTGCTTCACCAACCGCAAATGCTACACCAACAGCTGGTGTAGAGTCGACTCCGACGGCTACTCCATCGGCTACTCCATCTGTAGAACCGACTACCAAGCCGACTTCTAAACCTGAATATACCTACAGCGAACTGAAAAAGGTTTCAAAAAATATAAAAATCATTATTGTTCCTATAGATTTTACATCTGCATTTAGTCCTATTGCTAAGGGTGTAAGCAGGGGGATTTTTGCGGTTACATATACAGGAGTAACTTTCCAGGGGGTAGTATATAATCCTGAGATCGCAGATGTATCTGATAATGGAACTATTACAGGTAAGAATGCCGGTAATACAGTTGTAAAAACTATTATTAAAGTGGCTGATAAAACCTTTGAGCAGGAATTCACTTTATATGTAACCGATCCTGCGTTTATCAGATCCGAGGATGCTATTACAGAGTGGGGTACAGTATCTGTTACAGATCTGCTTTCCGGAATATGCGACAATACTATAGTAACTGAACTGAAATCATCCAAGAAAAAGAAGTTGAAGGTAGAGAATAATATCCTTACCGGGCTTAAGAAATGTGACGAAGTAGTTATTACCTGTGTTGCTGACGGAAGACCGCTTACATGCACATTTGAGGTTACTACCTCAAGACCGAAGGGAGCAATTAAGAAGAAGGATTCTACTTCTTCATATTACTATTATTCATGTATTCCTGTTATTCTTCAGAAGGGTAAGAAATCTACTTTTAAAGCAACGGGAATGAGCGAAAACAGTCATATGACTTTTAAGATGGACAAGAATAAAATTGCTACAGTTTCCGCAAAAGGAGTAGTTAAAGCTAAGAAATATGGTTCTACGCATTTTGTTGTTAATATAGATTACAGAGACTATTATATAACAACGGTTGTTGCTAAGAAGAAGGCTGTTCAGGTACTGAAGAAAGCGTATACCGCTTTGGGTGCTAATTACAGCCAGCCAAGAAGAATGCAGAAGAACTATTATGACTGCAGTTCTCTTGTGTGGAGAAGCTTCAGTCCTTATGGTGTAAAATTCGGACAGTATAACTGGGCACCTACAGCCGCAATGGAAGCTAACTACATGTATCACCATGGAAAGATGAAATATTTCAAGGGAGTTTCTTATAAGAAATTGAAGCCCGGTGATATTCTGTTCTTTGGTGATTGCAAGAAAGGGTGGTTCGGCGGAATTCATCATACGGCAATTTATGTAGGAGATGATACATATATTCATGCTGCAGGAAGAGCATATGGGGTAATACAGAGTAATTACTCTTCGAGAAAATCTTCTGTAGGATGTATAGCTCGTCCACTTAAAGCGGATTAGAAATGGGATGTTGATTCAATTAGAATATGACAAATAAGTTAATTAGTCATATTCAGTTGACATAAATCAAGCAAGTGCAAAATGCCCTAAAAATATAGATAAATTGTGTAATTTTTATGATTCTTTTTACCAAATCAGTCTTGAAATTTGACCTTAAAAAAGTTATCATATAAAGGCAGAATGTTTAGCCGGCTTGAAAGGTATTTATGTATCGGTTTAAGCAGGCATTCATCAATATAATTTCTTAGGAGGATTTACAAAATGGCAGTAAAAGTAGCGATTAATGGATTTGGACGTATCGGACGTCTTGCA
>CACZPG010000191.1 GCA_902782965.1 uncultured Lachnospiraceae bacterium | reverse complement strand
TGATGAACTTGCTGAAGAGGTTGATTTCTTCAGTGTAGGAACTAATGATCTTACACAGTATACCCTGGCAATAGACAGACAGAATCAGTCACTGGATGATTTCTATGATTCACATCATCCGGCAATTCTTAAGATGCTGCAGATGATAGCAGATGCTGCTCACAGACATGGCGCATGGGCAGGAATCTGTGGTGAGCTTGGAGCAGATCTCACTCTTACTAAAGAATTCCTGGCTATGGGTTACGATGAGCTTTCTGTTTCGCCTGGCAGAATCCTTCCTATAAGGAAGACTGTTCTGGAGACAAATGTGAGTGAATATAAGAAGGAAACGGGACGAGTATGAGGGAATGGACAAGAGAAGAGAGGTACAGAGTTTTAAAGGATCCTCAGGAAGTTAAAGACCTTTATGATAGGATTATAAAATCAGGATACCGTCAGACCTATCATATCCAGCCAGTTACAGGACTTCTGAATGACCCGAATGGATTTGTCTGGTTTGATAATAAATGGCATCTGTTCTATCAGTGGTGCCCCTGGGGAGCAGTGCATGGACTGAAGTACTGGTATCATGTGGTTTCGAAGGATCTGATCACCTGGAAGAATCTGGGAGTGTGTCTGATGCCGGATGAGATATACGGCTATGATAATAAGGGGGCATATTCCGGGTCGGCTATGCCGATTGGAGATAAGCTGTATCTTTATTATACAGGTAATAACAGGGATGAAGATTATATCAGACATTCCTATACATGTATTGCAAAACTGGGAAGTGATGGATGGCCTGAGAAATATCCCCTGCCACTGTTTGGACCTAATCCGGATTATACTGAGAATCAGAGAGATCCGAAAATTATAGTAATGCCGGATGGGGAGACTTACTACATAATACTTGGTGCCCAGACTAAGGATAACAAAGGGCGAATTATCGTATATAAATCGGAGAATCTTCTTCATGGCTGGACCTTTGCCGGCGAGCTTAAGGTTCCGGGATTCGAAGACTTCGGTGGAATGTGGGAATGTCCTTCCATTGAGCGGATAGGTGGCAAAGATATACTTATGTTCTGCCCGCAGCATATTAAGCTTCCCGGAAGAGGCGATGGAACAAACCATAATGGATATATTATTGGTAATATGGATTGGGATAGTCTTACATTTATTCCTGAAGGAAGATTTCATGTTCTTGATTTCGGCTTCGATTCTTATGCTGCAGCCTGTGCCAACAATATAGAGGATGAAGATAAAGCAATTCTTATTGCCTGGATGGGACTCCCGGATGCTTCTTATCCTACTGATGATGAAGAGTGGTCCGGATGTCTGACGCTTCCTCGTGAACTGACTATTCGTGGAAGAAGACTTATACAGAAGCCTCTTCCGGAATTGAAGAAGCTGAGAGCTGAGAAGCTGGAGGTTCGGGAAAATGAGGCCGGATGTGCAGTACTGCCTGAAGCGGCTGAGATAGTTATGGATATCAGACCGGGAGATTTAAACCTGGAGCTTTTCACTGATGAATCCGGGCAAGGTGGTCTGTCAGTCAGCTATTCAGAGGATAGCAGAGAAATAACTGTTGACAGAAGCGGTATGCAGTTCAGATTCAATGAAGTAAATGGTGAGAGTAGAACCAGACCACTTGAGGACGGTTTATCAAATCTTCGTATATTTATAGACAGAAGCTCCGTAGAAATCTTCGTTAATGATGGTGATGCGGTATTCAGCTCAAGAGTCTTTCCAACTGAACAGGAGCACTTCATGAAACTTAGTACAGGGGATGCCTTTACCCGTATATGGACAATCAATCCTGCGGTTAAGGAAGAATTCCTGATTTGATTAGAGACCTCGTATCTTTGCGATTGCAGCGGAGATACGAGGTTTGCTTTATGTGTTAGCCAAAGGATAATGGTTGAAAGTGCAGATAATGTTAGTTATACTTATTTATGCCCTATTGGGAAGGTAATAATGTATTCATATAGTACAGGGGATTGATATGGCTGACCTTCAGACAAAACTGAATAATTATATTATCAGTATCAGTCTTAAGAAGAAACTTATGTTTCTTTTTGTTTTTTGTGTACTTATTCCTCTCGTACTTACCAATAGTGTTGTCTTCTATAACATGTATAAGGTAAACAAGATTACCAAAGAACAGGAATTAAAGAGCGATGCTGAAGCGGTCCGCTACGCCTTCACCCAGGGTCTCGATTATCCTTCGAAGATTATTCAGAATGTTTATAAGAATTCGGAAATTAAGCAGCTTTTGGACAGGGAGTATTATGATCCGCTGGATTATTTTAATTCATATATGGATTTCAAGAAGAATTCCATTTATGAGAGCTGGCTGGGTA
>CACZPG010000190.1 GCA_902782965.1 uncultured Lachnospiraceae bacterium | reverse complement strand
GTATATATTAGATAAAATTCGAATAATTACTTGTATTTTTTTGTAAAATATGATAATATAATCACATAGCAGGGATGCTAGTATAAAATAAGAATTTTAGTGTTTATCATAATTTTTCCTCCAAAAGTCCGGAAGTCAAGTGGGGTATGACTTCCGGGCTTTTATCGTTCAGGTGAGTAAATGAAAATAGGAATATTTGATTCAGGAATAGGCGGCGTTTCTGTGCTTCATGAAGCATTAGAACATCTTCCGGATGAGGAGTATATCTTCTATGCGGATACAGATCACGTGCCTTATGGACTGAAAACATCAGATCAGATAATAGAATATGTTGACGAGATAATTGCATTTTTTGTAAAAGAGCAGGCATCAGCAGTAGTTATTGCATGTAATACTGCTACAGCTGTAGCTGCTGAATATGTAAGAAGCAAATATGATATTCCGATTATCGGAATGGAACCCGCAGTTAAACCGGCTCTTAGAAATGCAGCTGCTCCGATAGGAGGAGATAATACTTCCACTGATAAGGAAAGCGGAAGAGTTCTGGTTATGGCAACGCCTGTTACTATACGTGAGAACAAGCTGCATTCACTTCTGGAAAGAATAGATACGGAGCATAAGGTTGATCTGCTTCCTATGCCGGAGCTGGTCAGATTTGCGGAGAATGAAATCTTTGAGGATGAAGAGGTAGAAGGTTATATCAGGAAGCAGATTTCTGATTTTGATACTGACAGATATTCAGAAGTTGTTCTTGGATGTACACATTTTACTTTTTTCAGAAATGCAATACGAAATGCCTTCGGAAGAAACATCGATCTGATAGATGGTAATGAAGGAACAGTGAGACATCTGGCTGACGTGCTGGGGCTCAAATATCAGACTTCCGGTCAGACCTCTGATCTTATCAGAGAAGCCTCGGAGGATACTTCTGATACGATCAGGAGAACAGCAGATGTAGAGTATTATATTTCCGGACGAAAGGCATTGAAGGAAGACTTAGACAGATTCACCCGCCTTCATGAGAGACTGAATCAATTGCAGGATAATCTGTAACAGGGAATATGATAAAGAGGAAGTATTAGCATATAATTTTAGTAACAGATTTTTAGGGATAAAAATATTATGAATGATGAATTAAAAATTGGAGAATACAGCTTCTCCTCCAGATTCTTTCTGGGCTCGGGAAAGACTGCGAAATATACTAAGGAGCTTATTCATTCAGCTGTTGAAGATGCCGGTACAGAGCTTATATCCGTAGCTGTCAAAACACTGGATGACGAAGATAATCCTTTGAAAATAATACCTGAAGGAGTGAAGGTTCTTCCCAATACACTTGGAGCCGCTACTGCAGGTGAGGCTATAGAAATGGCTGAAAAAGCAAAGGATAAGGGGCTTGGAAGTCTGATAAAGATAGAAATAATGAATGATTCTAAATATCTGCTTCCGGATAATAAGGAAACAATCCTGGCTACAGAAAAGCTGGCAGCAATGGGATTTACTGTAATGCCGTATATTTATCCGAGCCTGTCGGTTTGCAGACAGCTTGTGGAATCAGGAGCTGCAGCACTTATGCCCCTGGCATCAACAAGTGGCTCTAATAAAGGCATAGCTACAAGGGACTTCATCGAGGCGCTTCTGCATGAACTGAATGTTCCGATAATAGTTGATGCCGGAATAGGAAGACCTTCGCAGGCCTGTGAAGCTATGGAGCTTGGCTGCGCAGCTGTAATGGCGAATACTGCGCTGGCAACCGCAGAGAATCTTCCACTTATGGCACAGGCGTTCAAGAATGCTATTATTGCAGGAAGGGAGGCCTATCTTTCAGGCTTCCACAAAGAGCCGAAGCATATTTACGATAAGGCGATTTTCTAAAAAAACACGGGATGATTCCCGTGTTTTTTTTAGAATATATGCCTGTCAGGTGTAAGTCTGTATATTAATAAAGAGTAGAACTATGTCTCTTTCTTTCTGAGAACAGATACATCAGAAGGGCTATAGTGAAGCCGGCTGCAACACCTCCCAGATGAGCTGTGGCATTTACGGTTGCATCTGTAAAGCCTGGCAGCAGAACCAGGACAAGAGCGAAGATGATTCTCGGAAGCGGAAACATTTTCCTGGTATGGGAATCGATTGCAAAAATGACCATTGCGCCAAGAAGACCGCAGATGGCTCCCGATGCACCAACCGAGATAGCATATACGCCGGTCATTGATTCCACAAGAACAGTGAGAACATTTCCTGCTATTCCGGACAACATATATATGATAATGAATTTAACCTTTCCGAAGTAGGCTTCAACATATTGCCCCATGGCAAAAAGTGCCAGTGTATTACTAATGATATGCTCGATTCCGAAATGCATGAATATCGGAAGAATAAGTCTGTACCATTCATGTTTTTCAAGGATATAAGGAGTATAAGCGGCCCCCATCTTCAGTACAGTATCGGAATTCTCACTTCCGCCCAGTATTATTTCCGTAAAAAAGAACAAAACATTTATTATTATAATTATATAAGTCAGAACCGGTTTATAGTCATCCTCCGGTTCCGGCTTTTTTTGTCTGTCAGGAAACTGATCATATATTTCGTTGTCTATGATTTCTGAATAATCATTGTTGTCTGGATAATCCGGTTCCATTTCTATTTCATTCTCCTGAATAAAACCATTTACTGAGTTGTACCATCATACCATTTTTTAACTCAAAAGTCCAAGAAAGTATACAACTTTAGATTGACGGATTTGAATCGTGAGTACGTTCCCTGTTCAAACACGCTGCGCTTGCTAACCGTTGCCTGTC
>CACZPG010000189.1 GCA_902782965.1 uncultured Lachnospiraceae bacterium | reverse complement strand
GCTGATGAAGTTCTTCAGCAGGGTGTTCAGGGTGTTACAGATCTTATCAATAAGCCGGGTCTTATCAACCTCGACTTCGCAGATATTCAGACAGTTATGCGTGATAAGGGTATTGCTCATATCGGTATCGGTCATGGAAGTGGAGATAACAAAGCTGTTGATGCTATTAAGCAGGCTATGGAGTCACCGCTGCTTGAGACAACAGTTGATGGTGCATCAGATATCATCGTTAACTTCTCTGGTAATGTTGGTATTGTTGAAGCTTATGATGCAATTACTTATCTGTCAGAAGTTGCCGGAGAAGAGGCTAATATCATCTTCGGTACAGTTGATAATGATGTAGTTGGTGAGGATGTAAGCATTACAATCATCGCTACAGGTCTTGAGGATGTTGATAAGGGATCATCACCGGTTCTTCCTTCATCAAAGAAGACAGCACCTACAGCACCTACTTTCGGAGAAGGAATTAAGAGTCCTACACTCAGCGGTGGTAAGAAGGCTACAGCTGTTCCTCTCAGCTTCGGAAGCACTAAGTCAGAGCCTGAAGAGGAGACTAATATATTTGCTACAGAGTCTACAGATGCTCCTAAGTCAGGATCAAATCAGAACATTAAGATTCCTGATTTCCTTAAGAGAGGTTAAGAATAACTTCGAAGTGTTTAACGCTTATAAATTTATACTTATATGATAATGAGCCGGCAGATACTGCCGGCTTTACTTTTGATATTGAAAAGTGTTATACTATGGAAGGCTTTCTGAGAAAGGGATGGTACAAATAAATGGTAAGTGTGATAATACCTTGTCATAACAATAATAATACTATCAACAGAGCTGTATCATCTGTTCTGACCCAGACCTACACAGATTTGGAAGTTATTATAGTGGATAATGGCAGCGATGATAAGCTTGCTCTTAATCCGTTGCTCAAGTCGGATAAGCGAGTAACCATTTACTCCACAGATAAATGCCTCGGAGCAGCGGGTGCCAGAAATCTCGGAGTCAGAAAAGCTGCCGGTGAATATGTGGCGTATCTTGATGCAGATGATTTCTGGGAAAGTGATAAGCTTAAGAAACAGATCAGGGTAATGGAGAATTACGGATATAACGGTGAGTCTCCCCGTATCTGTTTTACTGCGAGAAGAATTGTATATAAGAAGAAGAGGGGGCTTAAGAAGGGACCTGTAGTACACGCTGACAGGATTGTCAGTTACAGAAAACTTCTTAAAAGCAATCAGATCAATTGCTCATCTGTTCTTCTCCGACGAAAGGATGCACTTAGATTTCCGTTTCCGGACGGTGATATTCATGAGGACTATGTGGTATGGCTTAAACTGCTGAGAGATGGGGGCTATGCGGCAGGAATAGATCTGCCATTGCTCTATTACTACATGTCCAAAGGGAGCAAATCAGGTGATAAGCTTCATTCTGCAATAATGACATATAAGGTTTACCGGATTATGGGTATAGGGCTGACAGAGTGTATGATACACATGGCTACCTATATGATAAAAGGACTTAAGAAATATCGCCTTCGTACCTTACTAAGGCAGATATCGTTTTAGAATAAACAGGAGAATCAAATGGAACAAAAGGGAAGAGCTGAAATACTCCTTGAAGGATTAAAAACCAGAATAAATGATGCGCCTTCGGCTACATTTAATTCTGACAAGGCTGTTCTGGACAGGGGAGAACTTCTCCGTCTGGTAGATAATATAGCTGAGGTTGTTAAGAATGAACTTAACACCTATAGAGAAGTAAATGATAAGAAAGCAAGGATTATCAGTGAAGCAAAGGAAGAGGCTGAGGAAATCCTTTATAGAGCTGAGAAGACAGCCAGCAGAATCCGCGTCACCAAAAGACGTCCGGATGAACCGCCTACATTCAGGGCAGATGAATTCAGTAAGGATGAGAAACAGGCACTCAGAACTGCCTCAGACATATATGCGGCATCGCTTATTTACACTGATGAAATGCTTACAGAAGTTGATCATCTGGTTTCTGATTCTTATGAGAAGATCGAACAGGAATATGCGCGTATGCGAAGTACGCTCAGGAAGAAGATAGAGGATATCTCAGAGAATAAGGCTGAGCTTATGGCGAACCTTAACAGTCTGAAGGTAAATGACAGATATTCCCAGATACTTGAACTTTCAGAACTCCTTTCTCTTGAATTATATAAGGAACGTGAGAAAGCAAGGGCTATCGAACGTCAGGAGAGAGCTCAGATGAGTCTTCAGCTTGATGAACTTGATAAAGAGTCAGGAGAAGGAAATGAAAGACCTGCAATAAGCGCTGACAGAACAGCTGTTAAGGTCGAAAGAGATAAGAAAGAAGAGTATGGGATTTCGGTGATGGATAGATCCTCTGAGGTTTCAGATAAATAATTATATAAATAATAACAGTAATAACAACAATAATACCAATAATAACAGTATATTTTTATAGATGGATTTTATTAATATATAAAATAGTACCCGGCATGGAGCATTTGGTTCCGTGCCGGGTTTTAATTATTTGAATATTTCAATTATACTATAATGGATTTTTGTCTACATTCTTTCGTTTGTTCTTTTTGTCGATATACAGGGCCTCATCTGCGTGTATCATCTCTGCTTCAATATCAATGCTTTCTGAACATACCAGAGAATGGAAACCGTAACTGAACTCGATGTAATAAGGCTTCTTATCCTGATCATTAACTCTGTCCTGATAATAATTCATGCTGTCTATTATATTCTTGGTGGAGGTGCCCTCCATGTTAGCAACAAATACAGCGTATTCGTCACCACCAATACGCGCTATGATGGTTCCCTTAGGGAAGCTCTTTCGAAGAGTATTGGCTATTGACTCAAGCGCAAAATCTCCATCTTTGTGTCCATATCTGTCGTTAACCTGTTTAAGGTTATCCATATCTATATATCCGACAAGGCTTGTTTTGCCGGCGTTGCTCTTATTAGCCAGCTGCTGGGAAACGGTTTCGAAGAAACCTCGTCTGTTATATAAGCCTGTAAGCTCATCAGTTACAGAGAGTGCATTAAGCTGATCGTTCTTCTCACGGATTTCATCCATTGTCTGTTCAAGACGGTTCTGAATAGCCATTTCCTGCTTCATGAGTGCCACAAATTTGAGAGATGTAGCCAGCTGCAGAGAGGTTGTATAAATCTTGCTGAAAGCATCCAGGCCGGCTTCACAAAGCAGAAGGCCGTGCTGAGCCTCGTTAGTGAAGAGCGGAGTGAGGACCATGGTATGTCGTCTCTCGTTTGGAGTGTATTTATTGTTGAAGATCATGTGTGACGGAAGAATTCTCTCTGTATCGTTAAGTACAGAAGCTGTGCCGTCTTTACAGAAGGTCTGTAGGAACAGGTATTTGGGAATGTTCCACATGCCATCATTAAGCTGGATCGGCAGTTCGTCATACATATATACGTAAGCACTTTTGAAGCCTGTTTCATACAATAGATTCTCAGCTATAAGCTTGTAACATTTCTCGTCATCATTACCCGTAAGAAGCGTATCTCTTGTTAATCTCATTGAATGCCATACGCTTTCCTTGTTCGACTTAATTTCGTTTATATATTCATTTGATATATAGAAAGACAGATATGACAGTACTGAATTAAACATGGATTCCAGGAGTACGTGTTTCTCAGGACTAAGTTCAAGGTTTAGAAGGAAATTCGAGAGAACATCCATCATATAAGTAATCTTGCTGTGAGAGAAATAGTAAACAATCATATCTGAATCAAGTACCTTCTCAGTTGCACTTCTTAATTCATCTGATGAATAGGTCTTATCAGTGAAAATTGAATTCATAAACAGTTCGAAATATGGATCAAGAACTTCAAACAGCTGTCTGGAGTAGAAGGCACCGTAATACTGGCTCATGAAGAGATCCTTAAACTTCTTCAGAAGAGTTTCACCGGTATATGAATCGATATTTGAATTGATATCAGAAAGAATAACAGGATCTGATGCAGGATTGCATCCACAGGACAGTCTCTTCACTAACTGGGAATGCAACAGGGAAACAGAAGTATCCCCGGTCTTCAGAAGTTCAAGAACCTGATAAACAGCATTATATCCGAGATTCATAATATTATTATCCACGGTTGTAAGCTGAGGGGTAAGTGCCAGAGAAGTTGGCGCATTATCAAAACCGGTCACAAGAATATCTTTGCCGATTACAAGACCGCGTTTCTTGATTGCTTTATAACCTCCGATAGCCATGGTATCATTAGCAAACACGATAGCTTCCAGGTCGGGGTTCTTTCTGAGCAGCTCATCTACAAGTTCTTCTGTATATTCTGAGAAATTTCCATAAGCTATTCTCTTCTCATCGTAAGGAATATTATTCTCACTGAGAACCTTCTTGTAAACATTGAATCTTTCCAGGGCATCAGCATTCTCAAGTCTTCCACTGACAAAGCCTATCTTAGTCTTTCCGTGGTCTTTGATGAGATGTTCGACGGTGGCTCTCATTCCGGAGGCACCTTCGGTGTAAAGGAAAGGATAGCCTGGGATTTCGGCTTCGATAGTAATTATGGGTACATCAAACACATCGAGAAAGGCTTTCTTGTCATCAACTGAAAGAAAGCTTCCAATAGATCCTACTGATACTATGAGAGCGTCAAGAGATTTCTTGCTGGCATAGTAGAAGATGGAATTATACTGATAATCATATTTGGCATTTATGGGATCGTTATAAGATGCGTTCAGATACATGCCGGGAAGTACTATCAGATTTACATCTGCTTCTTCGGCTGCATATTCTACGCCTTTACATATTTCAAAAGCATAGTCATTATCAAGATGACAGGTAAG
>CACZPG010000188.1 GCA_902782965.1 uncultured Lachnospiraceae bacterium | reverse complement strand
GCTAAGGATGCGTCTCGGCGCGATAGGTAGATAGTTGCCTTTGGCAACACGCGCCTCGCGCGGAGAGTGTCGCAAGCGACACTCTTTATTCCTCAGCACCCCTGATCTTTATGATCGGTGATCCTTTATGGCGTACATAATCTCCGGTGATCACCACTGTTCCGATGGTGCTGTCTCTTGGTACCTGGTACATTATATCCAGGAGAAGTTCTTCTATAATAGAACGAAGAGCTCTTGCTCCGGTTTTCCTCTCTGCAGCAATCTTAGCAATCTCCTGATAGGCCTCATCTTCGAATTCAAGTTTAACCTCATCTATTCTGAATAATTTCTGGTATTGCTTGATGATGGAATTTCTAGGCTCCTTGAGGATTCTGATGTACATTTCTTCTGAAAGATTCTCAAATGTAAATACTACCGGAAGTCTTCCGAGGAATTCCGGAATCATTCCGAAACCACGAAGGTCCTCAGTAGTAACCTTTGAAAGAAGCTTCGGATCATTTTCGAGTTCGTCTCTCAGGTTTGCTCCAAATCCGATAGAAGACTGAGCTGCGATTCTTGTCTTGATTATTTCTTCAAGCTCCGGAAAAGCTCCGCCACAGATGAATAGGATTCCGCTGGTGTTCATCATTGTGGTTGGTGTCATTGCATTCTTGCTTCCTGAACCAATCGGTACCTCAACCTCAGATCCTTCCAGGATTTTCAGAAGTCCCTGCTGAACAGCTTCACCACTGACATCTCTGGATCGGGTTTCCTGTTTCTTGGCAAGCTTGTCTATTTCATCAATAAATACAATTCCGTGTTCTGCTTTCTCAATGTCATTATCTGCAGCAGCAAGAAGCTTTGAGAGAACACTTTCTACGTCGTCACCTATATAGCCGGCTTCCGTAAGGGAAGTAGCATCCGTGATTGCAAGTGGAACGTCCAGGATCTTGGCAATGGTTTTGACCATGTAAGTCTTTCCACAGCCGGTAGGTCCGATCATCAGCATGTTGGATTTCTCTATTTCAACATCATCCAGAAATGCTTCAGGATTTTCTTCGTAACTAAGAGATGCCTGTTCCTTGGCACTGAGTTTCTTCTTAGGATGTTTCTCAGCTTCTTCGAGAGCAGCCTCTTCAGCAAGAACTCTCTTATAGTGGTTGTAAACTGCAACCGACATTACTTTCTTGGCATATTCCTGTCCGACAACATCTCTGTCGAGAAGCTTCTTAATCTGGTGAGGAGCTGGTATGCTTTCAAGTGTAAGTTTAGATTCTCCCTCGGATTCATTTGCCTGTGCAGGGTTTCCGGCTGCATCCCTGTTAGGGGTGAAGGAAGCGTCTCCATCGGGCTTATCTGAATCGGAGGTTTTCTTCTTTCTCCTCTTAAGCT
The DNA here is from genome assembly GCA_902782965.1 of uncultured Lachnospiraceae bacterium. Lineage (GTDB taxonomy): Bacteria > Bacillota > Clostridia > Lachnospirales > Lachnospiraceae > Eubacterium_Q. Next base: position 7,837 of record CACZPG010000188.1, on the reverse strand, counting down.
TCTGGGAATTAGGTATGTCCATGTTAGGGGTGAACATGTTGAAATTGTTAAATCCCGGCATATTGGTTATATCAAGAATCGGTGTATTCTGAATCTGATCCAGTGTCTTCTGAAGACAATCCGGACAAATGTATACATTGTCTGCGAAGTTGATCAGCTTACCTGTATCTGACTCAGGTCTTCGGCACATATAACAGTACTTCTCGTATTCGTCATTATTACTCAAGTATATTTCCTCCTGTTTATCATTTTAATGTGAATTACCTTATTTATTGCAATGCTGAATATGACTCAGCAGCAATATTTAGGTGTGTCATAAAATACATAAAAATTTCCTATGATTATAACAAATATTAGATACTTTTACTATTGAATTCTAAAAATATTAGTGCTAATCTGTCTTAGGCTTGGAAGCTACTATATATAGTGGTTTTTCTGATGCATTATGATTATATAGTACATATCGTTTCTATTCATATTAATAATATAGTGATTACATGAAAGGATAAGTATGGTTAAAATTATAGCGCACAGGGGTGCGTCAGGACTGGTTGAACGAGAGAATACGCTGGAGTCCTTCGAGAAGGCTATTGAAATCAATGCCGATATGGTTGAATTCGATGTCCGCAAAACTAAGGATAATAAGCTTGTTGTCTGTCATGACAATATTCTGGCTGATCTTCCGGTCAAACTGACAGAGTACGAGCTTCTCGAGAGAGAGGCTGAGTTACAGGGCTATCATTTGCCTCTTCTGAGTGAGGTTCTGCTTCTTTGTAAAGGCAGGATATTCATGGATATTGAGGTTAAGGAGCATGGTTTCGAAAACCGTCTGATCAAAGAACTGGATAAATATGTTGGACCGGATGAATATTCTATTAAGTCCTTCGATGACCGGGTTTCTTATTCGGTAAAACTGATCAATCCCAAAATTCAGACCGGACTTCTTCTGGGTATTTCGAGAGGAGACAGCAGAAGACGTTTGTCAGAAATATTTCCTATCAGAAGACTTAAGAAATGCAAGGCGGATTTCGTGAGTCCGTACCATGGATTGATAAGGCTTGGCTTCGTTAGGAGAGCACATCGATATAATTATCCTGTTTATGTGTGGACACTCAATAGAAAAAAGCGTATAATGAAGTTCCTTAAAAAAGGAGTGGACGGTATTATCACCGACAGACCTGATAATGCGATTGAAGTAATTCGCGGTGAACAGGTGGTCTGAAATATCGGCTTGAATTGATGGTCAGTACAGATAATTTGGAAGACTTGAGTACTGTTTATGAGATAGAAGAAGGAACCGGGGCATATGAAGAACAGGGTTAAGAATTATCTTACATATATAGATGGAATTCTTGCTGAGGATAAGGACAGTGGACGTGAATGGGATAAGGAGATAGAACGTCATCTTACCCAGATTCAGTTCTACCAGCATGAAAGACTGGTTCATCTGATTGTCTTTGCACTGGTTGCAGTATGTACCGTCATGTGTATCCTGGCATTTATAATTAAGGGTGAGATAGTTCTGCTACCGCTCATCATAATGCTTTTCGTTCTGTTGATTCCATACTGTATGCATTATTATTTTCTGGAGAATTCAGTCCAGAGAATGTATGACCAGTACGATGCTATGGTTGGAAAGAAAGAAGAGTATTTCAGTAGTAAGTAGACTTTGATCTGCGGAAATGTGTTTTAGGATTTTTATATGGAATTATTTTATAGAAATGATTATTGGAAGAACCTATAGAAATGTTTATAGAAACATTTATATAGATGACTTATAGAATCAATTTAGAGGATTGATTTAATAAATGATTAACTGATTAATTTAAGGAAATGGACAGAATTCTGTATGCGCAAGTTTAGTTTCAAAAAATTAATATTTGCAGTTCTTATGCTTATGGTATTTGTTATGCCTGCACTTGTTACCTATGCGGTGATGCAGCAGAATGACAAAGCTGACAGAAGAGCTGAGAATCTGCTTGAAATGCAGAAGGCTGTATCTGATCACGGTACAAGGAGTGATGCATCGAAGATGCTGTCTACGGAGTGTACAACACTTCCTGATGAACCTGAAGATGCTGAGCTTTCTATAAAGGATAATAATAATCTGACACTTGCTGAATATGCACAGACGTCGACAGATGCGGATGCTGTACAGGATATGAATGTGGGTTCGTCTGCAGATTCTTCAGAGGTGGCTACTGAAGGAGATGCTGCACAGGAGACGGCAGAGGTTATTCCTAATGGCCGCAAGGTTTATCTGACCTTTGATGACGGTCCATCAGATTATACGGATGAACTCCTTGACATTCTTGATAAATATAACGTGAAGGCTACATTTTTCGTAGTAGTCAACAGCTACAAATATAAGGACCAGCTGAACAGAATTCTGAACGATGGTCATACTCTGGGACTTCATTCCAAGAGTCATGTTTACAGCAAGATTTATGCTGATTATCAGTCCTATGTCAGGGATGTGTATGAAGTACACAACTGGGTTTATAAGCTGACGGGTTATGATTCGAAGTATTACAGGTTCCCGGGTGGAAGTTCTAATAACGTGACAAATGTTCCGATTAGTGAATGTGTAAGTTATCTTCACAGAAACGGTTATGAATATTATGACTGGAATTCGGAGAGCAGAGATGCAGAGAATCTGTATCTTACTCCTGAACAGTTAAATGATAATGTAATGAATTATGTGAGAAACAGTGATGGAAATGTAACTGTTCTCATGCATGATCTGGATGATCATTATAATACGATTGAGGCTCTTCCGGCTCTGATCGAAACTCTTCAGAGTGAAGGCTTTGAACTATGTCCTATTGATGAGAATACCGTTCCTGTTCAGCATTATATTCCACAGGAAGGTGATTGATCACTTCTTTGACGATTACATTTCATTCTGATAAAGCACTTATACAGGGGAAGCGAATTGGATTACCGTGAATCAAAACTGTATATTAAAGAGAAAGAAAAGCTCGGGAGTATTCCCGGGCTTGTTAACATTAATGAATTATTATCCCGACTGGGCAATCCGCAGCTGAGTATTCCTGCTGTTCATATTGCAGGCACCAACGGCAAGGGCAGTATTATGGCGTTTGTCGAGGAGACTCTTGTAAAAGCAGGAAAGACCGTGGGAAGATACATTTCTCCGACTATCTACAGCTACAGGGAGAGATGGAGAAGAAATAAGAGATGGGCTTCTGAGTCGGATATTGCTCTTGCCATGACAGAGGTCAGCAAAGAGGTCGAGGCAATGGTGGCAGACGGTATGAACAGTCCGACTGCCTTTGAGATAGAAACTGCTGTAGCGTTCTGGCTTTTCAGATACTGGAAATGCGATATCATGCTTATTGAATGTGGAATGGGCGGCAGGCTGGATGCGACAAATGTTCTGGGAGATGATGCTCTGAATGTAATGGCTTCCGTCAGCCTGGATCATATGAACGTTCTGGGAAATACTCTTATTGAGATTACCCGTGAGAAGCTTGGAATTGTGAAGGATGGTTCTGTCCTCGTGACCTATCCTCAGTGTTCAGAGGTCATGGCTGAAATAACAGACTATTGTAATAAGCATAATGTGACGCTGGTCAAGGCGGACCCGGATCAGCTTGTTATAGAAGAAGAAAGCTTCAGAGATGCTGAGTTTAAATATCGGGGGCAGGATTATAAATTGTCCCTGGGTGGAGAATATCAGATTTATAATGCTATTACAGCTTTAGAGGTTCTCGAGGTTATGGCCGGAGATGAATATTGGAAGGTGGATTATAAGTCTGATGATAAGGTTGACTATAAGATAGATCAGCAGCAGGATGATAAGCTGGATCATAATCTGATCTATGACGGGCTTCTGGCGACCCGCTGGGATGGAAGATTTACAGTGGCCTGCACTGATCCACTCATAATAGTAGACGGGGCACATAATGAGGATGCATGGCTGAGACTTCGTGAAAGTCTGGACAAATATTTTACAAATGAACGAATCATTTATATAATGGGAGTGTTTGCTGATAAAGAGTATCATAAGATGATACGGATTCTGGCTCCGACCATGAAGAAATGTTACACTGTGGAGTCTGATAATCCGCGTGCACTTAGTTCCGAGGCGCTTGCTTCCAAACTTCGTGAGGCCGGTGTGGAGGCTGAAGGCATTGGTGATGTAAGACGTGCCATAGATATAGTGAGAAATAATAGTGAAAACGATTCGACACCGGTTGTTGTCTGTGGTACTTTATCCATTACGGGAGCCGCATTGAAATATCTTAAATAGTATCCGGTATAAAGTATTTATGATGAATAATGATAAATATTGATTAAGTAAAAATTAATCGGACATTATAAGGGGAAACGGGAAAATGGAAAGAGTAGATTTACTTCTAAAGGATCCAAGTTTTATCAAGAGAATTAATGAAATAGAAGAGGGAGAGGCTGACAGGGAATTCTGCAGACATGGTATGAGTCATATTCTGTCTGTTGCAAGGATTTCGTATGAGCTTTATCTGGAACTCTATATAGATTGGCTGGATAATGAATGGCACCATACAGATATGGTTAAGGAAGAAACTATTATCGATTTCAATGATGATATAGAGAGAAATTTCTGGAAGAAGGATTACATGAAGGAAATTCTCTATGTTACGGCGCTCCTGCATGATATCGGTCGATGCTCCAAATACGAGGAGACTATGAATCATAGAGATGCCGGTCCTATTATTGCCAGACCTATACTCGAGAGAATAGGTTTCTCCTATGGGGAGATTGGAGATATATGTGACGCCATCAAGAAACACGGAACTCTTCCTGAAGATGAGTATTCTCTTGCGGGAATTCTCTACAGAGCCGATAAGCTGTCACGACTCTGTTTCGATTGTAAATCCAGCGATAAGTGTAACTGGGATGAGGAGAAGAAGACAGCTTCTTTAATATATTAAAGACAGACAGTTTATTTTATGAAACATTTATAATTCCATGAGGTAGTATGTATGGATAAAATCAGAATAGACGATATCAGAATATTTGCGTATCACGGGGTTCTTCCGGAGGAGAAGAAGACAGGACAGAATTTCTTCGTATCTGCAGAACTCGGACTTGACCTTAAACCCTCAGGTACATCGGATAAGCTTGAGAGAACGGTTAATTATGCTGATATTACTCAGTTAATAATCGGAACATTTACCGAAACAGCATTTAATACTATAGAAGCTGCTGCTGAGTCAGTAGTTGAGACGATTCTTGCGGAATATGATCTCATCAGAGAAGTAACGATCAGGGTAAGTAAACCGGAAGCTCCGATAGATGCTGATTTCAGAGATGTATCTGTGGAAATAACCAGAAAGAGGCATACCGTCTATCTTGGGCTGGGATCGAATCTTGGTGATAAGAGAGGTTATCTGAATAAAGCAGTAGAAGAGCTGGGGATGGATTCGTCCATTAAGGTATTCAAGGTTTCTGAATATATCGAAACAGAACCCTACGGACCTGTGGATCAGCCTGATTTCCTGAATGCGGTTATGGAGATAGAGACACCTCTTGAAGCGGAGGAACTGCTTTCAATCATTCATGACATCGAGCAGGAAGCCGGTCGTGAGATACTTATTCACTGGGGTCCCAGAACATTGGATATAGATATTCTTCTGTATGATGATGAGGTGATCAACACGGCGTCACTGACGATTCCGCATCCTGAGATGCATAAAAGAGAGTTTGTTCTCAAACCGCTGGCGGAGATAGCTCCATTTGTTTATCATCCGACTCTTAAGAAAAATGCTGTTCAAATGCTTGAGGATCTGAAGGGCTCGGCCTATGCGGCGGTAGATAAGGTCGATACAGAATCCTACGAGGAGATAGAAGAGCTGGATACCCGTGGCAAAACGGTTATTTATGCGGGGGTTCCTGGAGCTTATGCGGAAGAAGCTGCAATTAGATTCTTCGGTGGTCAGGTAGATTACAGAAATGTGAAGAAATTCGATGATGTTGTAAGGGCTGTGGCCGAAGGCGATGCAGATTACGGTGTTATACCTATTGAGAACAGTTCGGCCGGATTTGTTACCGGTAATTATGATATTATCCGTACCAACGGAGTCAAGATAGTTGCCCAGATTACAATTGATATTAATCATTGTCTGCTGGGACTGAAGGAGTCACTGATCAGTGATATTACCAAGGTTTATTCTCATCCGCAGGGACTCATGCAGTGCAAAGATTACATTGATCAGAATGGTTTCAAGGCTGAGAGTGTAAGTAATACTGCCAGGGCGGCCCAGAGAGTCCGGGATGAGGGAATCAGAAACCAGGCTGCTATATCCAGTGAGAGAGCGGCGGAAATATACGGACTCAAGATTCTTGACAAGAATATAAATATAACTTCTGATAATTCGACTAAGTTCGTGATTCTTACAAAAGAAGAGGTCTTTCTGAGAGACTCCATTAATGTCAGCATCTGTTTTACCACACAGCATAAGGTGGGTGCGCTCTATGATGTTATGGGAATCATTGACCGTAACGAGCTGAACATGACCAGCATTGAATCACGCCCTTCACTGAAGCATAAGTGGGAATACTGGTTCTATGTTACATTTGAAGGAAAGCTGACAGATAGGAATGTTACGAAGGCTCTTCGCGAGCTGAAGGCCAATACAGACGAGATGATCGTGCTGGGAACTTACTAGAGGTTTGTATGGTTATATATGATTTTTATGTGGTTTTTATCACATAGTCATATATTAATGAATATATTAGAATTTTATGTTCTAGAATTATGAATAATATATTTGGTGTTTTGAATAATAATATGCTTGACAGAAACAGTGTTCCTGTTGTATTATAGTTGAGCGTGTGAAAAATCACAAAAACGAAGTAGAGTATCCACTCTCACCTGGGATGGCCTACAGAGCTGTCGGGTCGAATACATTTGTAATCAGTTACTGCTGATTAAGGAAGTGATTAAGATCCTTTTGACGGAGGGTTATTATGTTTTCTTGTCTGCAGTATTTAAGCCTGATAAATGTTATGGATATCTCTATTCGTGGAGGTATCCATTTTAAGTTTTACTATTATTTATGGAGGGCAAGGCAATAGACTACTTAATTAATGAACAGATTCGTGATAAGGAAGTAAGAGTTATAGGATCTGAAGGAAATCAGCTGGGTGTTATGAGTATTCAGGAAGCCAGAGCTGCTGCTGAAGAGGCAGGACTTGATCTGGTTCGTGTTTCGCCTAATGCGAAGCCGCCTGTATGCAAGATTATTGATTACGGTAAATTCCGTTATGAGATTTCAAGAAAAGAGAAGGAAGCTAAGAAGAAACAGAAGATCGTTGAAATCAAGGAAGTTCGTCTTTCTCCAAATATTGAAGAGAATGACCTTAATACTAAGATTGGCCAGGCAAGAAAATTCCTTGCTAAGGGAAACAGAGTTAAGGTAACTCTTAGATTCAGAGGACGTGAGCTTGCATATGTAAATCAGAGCAAACCACTGCTTGATGAATTTGCCGAGAAGCTTTCAGACGTTTCTGTTATCGACAAGTCTGCCAAATTTGAAGGAAGAAGCATGACAATGTTTCTTGCAGCAAAGACTAAGTAATTTGGTAATCAGGTAGATAAATAATTAGGTGGTTCAATTATTTGGTATATAAATTATTAGATAGTTAAATTATTCCTGGGGATATGAGGAGTATGACTCTGAATTGATTAAGGAATTTAAATAATGAATATATTTCGAGAATATCGAAATTGTATAAAAAAGGAGGAAAAAAAGAATGCCAAAGTTAAAGACAAAGAGAGCAGCAGCTAAGCGTTTCAAGGTTACAGGTACCGGAAAGCTTAAGAGAAATAAGG
>CACZPG010000187.1 GCA_902782965.1 uncultured Lachnospiraceae bacterium | reverse complement strand
TCGTACTGACTCATGCCCTCAATGTCGGAAGGCACATCTTTAAGACCTTCTATGCATTCATCATAATTCTCAACCTCAATATCTCCGGTATATTGCGATACCGAATTCTTATACAGATGGCTTTTTACAACATATACAGCAAGCAAGATAATAAATATAATGGTTAGCCATTTGCATATAAAATGGTCGGAATAGAACCAATGAATATTATTCTTTGCTTTGCGAAACGCATTCTTAATTTTATCTTTAAAAGATTTTTTAGGTTTAACGTAATCTAATTTTCTTTTCATCATGATATCCTCCTAAAATAGGGATTTCTCCTTATAAATATTGTAGCATTTTATATAGTGTTTGTCAACCGCTGTGAAATCTATATTTTTATTTTTATAAAGTTTAAGACCCGGAAGGTTCCGAGTCTTATATTATCAGGAAATATATCGCAATATACGGTCCACTTATCTCCTGTGCGTGTTATGATATGTTTTTTGTTCTTCCGCAACAAGTTCCACCGGTTTTGCAAGTTCTTCCACATTATCTATTGCAGCCGTATCATTTAGATTTATATCATCAATGTTTTTCGCATACTTCAAATCAAACGGTTTAATCATTCCCTTTTCATTAAACGAAAACCATTCTTTTGACATTGCACCAATAATTATGTGATCCAGGAATGTAATATCCATAAGGTCGCAACACTGTTTGATTCGATCTGTAAGCTGAATGTCCTGTATTGAAGGTAATGCTCCTCCGGATGGATGGTTATGGAAAAGCATAATTTTCGTGGCATTAGAAAGTATAGACATTTTCATTACTTCTCTGGGATATACTACAGCCACATCAAGTGTTCCGACAGATATAACACTGGCATTGATAGGTGTATTATCTGATTTAAGTGTAACCATACAAACAACTTCCCTATCAAGTTCTTTTAAAGCTTCTGCAATAGCGGCCACAGCATCATCAGGTGATCTAATAGGACGGTCTTCCGCTAAAGTATATGACTTATCCAGTTTGATATAGGCCACATCAAGCCCCAGACTGTTCTGTTCTATCACTCTCATCTGTGTTTTTCTCCTTCTCAAATTCTATAACGTAAGCTGTCTTGTCTGTTGTTTGATTAAGCAGCTCCTTTAATTCCTTTTTATTTTTAACTGTTATTTCCATAATTAACCTCTATGCCTTCTATTTGCCCCTACAATGGCCGTTTCCTGGTTATTGACGGACGGAATATTTATTTGCACCTTAGCGGGCTTAAATTGCTCCTCTGACAGCTTATCTAGGTTGTAAAGGGTACAGGACCCTTTTATATCAAATCCCATATCACTCGCATCAAAACAAAACAATTTTATAAGGCGAGAAGCCTCTTTATCAGTTGTATGTGCCAGGTAATATTGAAAATTATCCAGATCTATCATTTTTCCAGTAGAAAGAGGCATAATAACCTCATTCCCCAGATTATCCGTTCTTACAAGTTCTATTCCTGGAAGAAGAGATCTCTTGTGTTCCGGAATATCTGTAAAGACCTTTAAAGCTTCCGCAGGAGTTTTTATATCAGTATAGGAAGTACCCATAGAAGGAAATTCAGAACATTCATTGACCTTAAATGCAAACGCATAAGTAAAGTCAGCTACCGGAGCTAGCTCAGAAGTATTCACTTCCTTATTTTCCTTATTCAACAATATCTCTTCATCTACAAAGGTCTTAATTTCTTCTGCAGACTGACGAAATACCTTTAAAGATGCATCCATTACACCATCAACCAGTTTTACCATATCATCCTTTGATATGTCCGGATTATCCTTTGAAACCTCATCCATAAACACCTTGTAATGCTCTGAAAGATGCTTTTTTCTCAATTCTGTCAATTCAACACCGAAATAAGACTGTATTACAACAGAAACACAGTCCGCTTCAAATTCTTTTTGAGAAGAAGAAATGTCTCTGGAGTTATGTTCTTGTAGCATATGACCAATCTCATGCGATAAGGTACTTAAATACTGTGTGTCTTCTGCCAGATGATTAATTACAATCTTTCTGGCATCAGCAGAATAATACCCACGTAATGCAACCGATTCCAAATCTTCGTT
>CACZPG010000186.1 GCA_902782965.1 uncultured Lachnospiraceae bacterium | reverse complement strand
TATATATTGCAAAGAGTTTAGGAATTGAAGCATATGGTATTGGAACGGATGATACCTATGGAGGAAGTTTTTACAGAGAAATCCGTGAGATTCTTGCAAGAGATAAGGATTTTATTAAATGCATTTTCAAACCGGAGCCTACATTTCTTGGTGAGAAGATAGATATTACCGGGGATGGTAATGTGACTGGTGACTGATTATTGGGGGATAATAGAGTCGTTGTAGTAGAGGGTTGTCACAAATGAAATACAAAATGGTTAAAAGTGTTTTGACTCAGCTTAAAGTTCATAATGTTAATGAGAAGGATATTCTGATATTTAGTCCCATCGACCTTTCTTTCGATGGTGAATACATAAAGGGATATATATTTCTGACAAATGATCGGGTCGGCGTGTGCACCATAGCGCCACCCGATAATTACGTTTATTGCTTTAAAGGAGTTAAAGTCGGTGAGGATCTCCCTATAGAGGAAAAGGGGGATTATACAATTGAATTCTATGATATAAAAGCTCTTCAGCATATTCGTCTTGACCAATATATTGGCACAAATGAGATTACTGCTGATTATAATGGTGTACCAAGGAGAATAGCAGCTTTTACCAATAGATATCTTGAAGAAATGAATGTCTTTGTAAGGCAGCTTCGAAATTACATTAAGGGTGAGAAGATATCTGTTGAAGAGAGCGATGAAGAGGAAGAACAGGAAGATAAGACCTCCGGAAAAAGTAAGAGATCTATTTTTGGAAGGACTCTGAAATATTTCCTGAAGTACCGGATACAGGTAATAATACTTATGCTGACTTACGGAATATCAGCTGTAATAGGTATAGCCTGGCCATATCTTATAGGTAAGGTGCTTTTTGATCATGTTCTTGAAAGAGATGATGTCTATCTTGCGAGATTTGGTATGGAAGGCAAGTATGTACTAGCGCTGCTTGCTGTAGCTCTTGTTATGCTCGGCTGTCGTCTGATTAATCAGATATCTAATTATCTGCAGATATTCGTTATGTCAAAGGTTGCAAGTTCGGCTGTAAAGGATATTAAGACTGATGTTTTTGATGCTATGAGCCGGTTGTCACTGGATTTCTTTGTAAATAAGCAGACGGGTGGCCTCATGACAAGGGTACTCAGTGATTCCGAACGGGTAAGGGATTTCTTTATTGATGGACTTCCCATGATATTTGTACACGGTATTACTATCATTGTAACCTTTATTGTTATGTACAGGCTTAACTGGCAGATGGCACTGATAGCGTGTATTCTGCTGCCGCTCCTGGTGTTTATGACAGTCAAGCTTCGTCCAGGACTCTGGACTCTTTCGGGAAAGAGACATCGTGCGGAGAAGGCTGTTACCGGAAAGGCTAATGATAATCTGACAGGAGCAAGAGTAGTCAAAGCTTTCGGCCAGGAAGATGCTGAGGTAGATAGATTTCTCAATCCGAATGATAATCTTTGTGAAGCAGAAATCAATATTGTTAAGTTAAGAAATAGATTTGCAATTCTGTACAACCTTGTACAGGAAGTGTCCAGCATATGGATCTGGATAGTAGGTGTATTCTTTGTTCTGAAGACTGACAAGATAGACCTTGGAATTCTTATTACATTTGTCGGTTATGTTATGCAGCTGAACGGTCCAATGAATTTCTTTGCCTGGGTTTTCAGAATGTGGTCAGATAGCATTAATTCAGCTGAAAGATTATTTGAAATAATTGATGCCATACCGGATATTCAGGAGAAGGATAATCCTGTCAGACTTGATAATCCCAGAGGAGAAATCGAATTGGAAAATGTCACCTTTGGCTATCAGATTGGAAGAACTGTTCTGAAGAATATTAATCTTAAGGTAAAAGAAGGTGAAATGCTTGGTATTGTCGGAAGATCCGGTGCAGGTAAATCAACACTGGTAAATCTGATTTCACGTTTATATGATGTGAATGAAGGGACAATACGAATTGATGGAACTGATGTGAAAGAGCTTTCACTGGCTGACCTGAGAAGAAATGTAGCAATGGTATCTCAGGATACTTACATTTTCATGGGGTCTGTTGCCAGTAATATCGCATACGGAAATAAAGATGCTTCCAGGTCAGATATAATCCGCGCTGCAAAGCTTGCCAGTGCTCATGAGTTTATTTCCAGACTTCCTGATGGGTACGATACCATAGTGGGAGCCTCCGGAAAGAATTTGTCAGGAGGAGAGAAGCAGAGAATATCAATTGCAAGGGCTATACTTGCTAATCCTAAGATTCTTATTCTTGATGAGGCTACTGCCAGTGTTGATACAGAAACCGAGAAGGCTATTCAGAATTCCCTTAAATATCTTGTTAAAGGGAGAACAACTCTGTCCATTGCTCACAGACTTTCTACACTGGATGATGCCGACAGACTCATAGTCATTGATGGCGGTCGTATAGTAGAAGAAGGTACAGAGGAAGAACTCTTACAGCTGGAGAATGGAATCTTCCATAATCTTCTGGATCTGCAGAACAAATCAATGGCTCTTAATATAATGGAATAAGTTCTCATAACGTAGATGTATTTTAGTGGAGGGACTATGAAAGACGACACAATTAATATATTTGAGAAAAAAGCTGAAGAAATGACAGCTATGAATATGTTCTCGGGAAATGAGCAGTTTGAAGAAACTGAGGGAGGATTTGTCAGTCTTGATTATAACGGTGTTCATTATGAACGTATCAAAGTGGTAAGACTCTTTCCTTTCTCTGATGCTGATAAATACATTTCTATCAGGGAGTATGGTGGTTCTGAAAGGGAAATCGGCATTATTGAATATATGGACAGTATGCCTGAGAAGACCAGAAAACTTCTGAATCATCAGCTTGATCTAAGTTATTTTACTCCTGTAATACAGAAGATTTATAGTATTAAGGATGAATATGGATATGCATATTTTCATGTTCTGACTGATAAGGGTGAATGCAAGTTCTCAATTAATATGGGTTCAAATGCAGTTGCTAAATTATCAGATACAAGACTTATAATCATGGATGTAGATGAGAATCGTTTTGAAATCAGAGATGTGGAAGCACTTTCTCAGAAGGAGAGAAGAATGCTGGATCTCTTCCTTTAGTTGGGGAGATTCAAATGAGTCAGGGACTGGCTCTTATGATTGAGGGTTAAATATGATTTTACGATATAAACTGCCTCAAAATATAGACAGCCAAATAGAACTATCGGAGGATGAAAGAATATATTACAGTGTTCCTGTTGATATTGATAAAGAATGCAACTGGACGGATGATTCTTATCTGGTGGTTACAACACGTAAGGTCTATATTTTCAGGGGTGAAAATAAAGAAATATATGAAATAAAAGATCTGGAACATGTTTCTGCAGAGCCGGGAGTAGGAGGGGGAATCCTTACGGCTAAGCATAATGGTGCTCAGAAGGTACTTGTACATTATTCTTCAAAGCATCTGAGCAGATATGCTTATATTTCCAGAGGCATAAATATTCTTATATCCGGCAGATTTGAAGAGGTTATCAGTAATGAATATGAGAAAATCTGCCCGATATGCGGTCGGGCTATTCCTGGAACCAGGCATTGTCCTAAATGCTCCAGGGAGGGCGGATTCTTCAGTGTGTTCATTAGAATGGCTTCCCCTTATAAGAAAGAATTCTTCGGAGTATTCTTCCTTATGATAATGGCTGCTGTCACGACGCTGCTTAATCCTGAAATACAGAAACATCTTATAAATGATGTGCTTCGGCAAAATGGTGGTATGCGTCAGGCTATGGTTTTCCTGTCGCTCATGTTCTCGCTGAGTGTTGGTATAGTTATTGTAAATGTACTTAAAAGTAATGCTTCTGCAAGACTGGGAGCCAGAATCTCTGCGGATCTCAGAGTGGAATTGTTTCAGAAGTATCAGAAACTGCCATTAGAATTTATAAATGACAGAAGACCGGGAGAGCTTCTTAACAGAATTACACAGGATACGAGATTTATCCGTGAATTTATGGAGGATGTATTCTGTAATCTTTTTGCTGTGCTTTTTATATTTATCTGGGATATTATTTTCATGCTGATCATAAATGTCCGGCTGGCGCTTCTGACCTTTGTAATAGTGCCGATACTTTCGGTGTTTATGCTGTCGGTCAGAAAAACCATTCACAGGATATTTCATCTTCAGTTTAAGAAAAATGATGATGTGGCAAGTGATCTTCAGGATGTTATATCGGGAATGCGGGTTGTTAAGAGTTACGGAAGAGAGAAGGATGAATCTGAAAGGTTTAAACTCATTTCCGAAGATTTCGCTGAGATTCAGAAGAGAAATGAGAGATTCTGGGGGTTCTTTGATTTTGTTGTTTCAATGCTGATGGGAACGGGCGTTGTAATAGTAGTATTCTTCGGTGGAAATGATGTTTTCTCAGGCAAAATGTCTCCCGGTGAATTATACCAGTTTATAACCTATACGCTTCTTCTGTTTCAGTACATAGGCTGGTTAGGAAGACTTCCCAGAGAATTATCCAGACTGACCAGCAGTCTTGAAAGAATATATGATGTTCTGTCTCAGGATGTAGATGAGAATAGTGAGAAACATAAAAAAATTGATATAAAAGGCGAGGTTACATTTGAACATGCAACCTTTGGTTACAAATCTTATCAGCCTGTTCTTGAAGATATTAATGCAGTTATAAGACCGGGAGAAATGATTGGAATCGTTGGTGCTTCCGGAACGGGTAAATCAACTCTTATCAATCTTCTTATGGGACTTTATACTATAGATGATGGAAGACTTCTTATTGATGGAAATGATCTGAATGAAGTAGACAGTTACTCTTATCATTCCCAGATAGGCGTAGTACTTCAGGAAACCTTCCTTTTCTCCGGAACTGTTATAGATAATATCAGATTTTCCAAGCCGGATGCTTCTGTTACGGAAATTATCAAAGCTGCCAAGCTTGCGAATGCTCATGATTTTATAAGTAAGCTTCCGGATGGTTATAATACTTATGTGGGAGAGAAGGGACATACTCTTTCAGGTGGAGAAAGACAGCGTATAGCTATTGCAAGAGCTGTTCTTCCCAATCCGCGTCTTCTGATTCTTGATGAAGCTACTTCAAGTCTCGATACTGAAAGTGAATTTATGATTCAAAAGGCTCTTGAAAGACTTACTGACGGAAAAACTACATTTGCTATAGCTCACAGACTTTCTACACTTAAAAATGCAGACAGAATAATGGTAATCGATGGTCACAGGATTGCTGAAATAGGAACACATAATGAATTGCTGGAGAGAAAGGGGATATATTACAATCTCTTCACTGCACAGATGAGGTAAATGATGAGTAAGTATGTAAAAACATATGTAACAGCGTTTATTTTAGCGTTTGCAGTTGCTGCTATTGTTATATCAATTCAGAATTCGAGGATGAATAAAATACTTGAGGGGAATTTCGAATCCCTTCATGAAAGAACTTGTAAATCTCTTATTGAACATGGTTACAATAGATATGTGTTACAGGAAAATGAGGATATTGCTGCTGCAATTGAAACCATTAATGGTGCTCCTCTTACCGAAGAAGAGAAGTATGAGCAGTTCTGCTGCTATATAACGAATGTAAATGCCGGAGTTAACAGTTCGGATATTGATTCTCCACTGGTAGGCGGTGTGGCTGCTGCTGATGTGCATGCTTATTATGATTCTGAAATGAATAGTATCATGAAGTATAATTCTCTTATGCTAGTGAGAAAACTGAGTAATGATCAGTTGAGTTCTGATTCTAAAGATGCCTCCAAAGCAATGGTTTATTATACATATCAGGATGAATCTCTTACAGAGCAGATGAATATGATCATCAAGGAATATGGTAATAAGATCGGAAAAGTTGTATTTCATGTCCGGGGTGGATATATAAAAGACCATGAATTTGTTCCTGCAAAATTGTCCTTTTACAGTATGGGAGAGGGAGGAGTCAAATCTAAGGAAAAGGAGCTTTATACTACTGCTGAAGATAGAGAGGCTATGGAGGCGGACGGTTACTCTTATTATGAAATCGATGATTCTTTTCTTATAGGTGATACTAAGGATGATTCAGACAGCTTTGTTGTATATTGTGGAGAAATTGATTCTGACAGACAGTCCCGGGTGGATGAACTTATAGCTGAGAGTAAGAAGCTTAAAGGTGCTTCTGAAGGTGGCAGACTTTTCGTCAGAAAGAAAGCAGGTGTTTTTACAAATGAGTATTTCAGCATAGATGAAATCAATCTCGAAGGAGAAGAGGATGTATTCTATGCTGTAACCTATGAGAAGATGAATTTTCTGTTTGATCTTATGTCCTACAGCTTAATGGGAGGACATGGACTGCTGTATGTTGTTCTGATTATTGCTGAGATTATTGGAGCGGTCGTTCTGGCTGTGGCAGGTGGCTCCATTTACCTTTATGTCACTCGTCATAGAGCGTAGATTATTCTTGTCAATTAGTGATGTAGATCATTATTGATAATTAGACTCAGATTATTTCTGACCCTCAGAAATATATGTTAAATACTCTTCAAGGCACATATCATTTTCTTTCATTTCTTTAGCGGCTTTCTTACCAACGTAACGGTAATGCCAGGGTTCGTTATTTATTTTGGTAATATCTATTTTGTTCTCCGGGTAACGTTTGATGAAACCGTATTTATATGCGTTTTCATTCAACCAGGAGTAAACTGCATCATCTGTACTTATATTGTTGTTTGCGTTTATATCGACGCTTATTCCAAGTTCATGCTCACTTGTTCCCGGTATGGCCACATACTCCAGAGCAAGTTTCTTTGCATCTTCTTCTGAATTTCCTGCGGCTATATAGGAGGCTACTCTGTTATCCATTATTGCCTGCTGGTCTTCACGGGTTCTGTAACCTTCCCTTACAAATAGATCCAGTCCGGAGCTTCTCGCATTGTCAAACATGGCCTGGAGCTGAGGGTATATTCTCGAATCCACCTGTTTTCCATTTGATAAATCTGTTAATTCGATATTATAATCATCCGGAACCGGATTATCCGCATTTACAAGAATAAGACACCAGTCTTCTTCGTTTTCGGTTGTTTCTTCAGTAGTTGCTTCGGTTATTTCTTCACTTGTTTCCTCTGATGTGGACTCGGTGAATTCTTCAGTAGAATTATCAGTGAATTCCTCGGTCGAATCTGTAGCGTCTTCCGTTAATTCTGAAACAATATTCTCAGAAGTAGTAGTAATATCTGAATCAGTACTGTCATCTGTAACAGATTCAACGATGGAATATGCTTCATTTTCCTCATCATATTGGTTACGGTTTCTGACATTTGACAGAATAATGCATATAATAGATATAAGTATCAAGCTTGAAAGTATGCTTATAATGATAATTTTGTTCTTTCTCTCTGAGTTCATAATTTTATTTTCTCCGTTTTTTGCTTGCAAATTATATTTGCAGGATTTGATTGTAAGTATAAATCAAGTTGTTGTCAATTATCTGGTTACCTATCCTATACATATTTGTTTTATATATAATGTAATCTTTCTTAAAGAATTATTAAGATGTTAAGATATAGTAAGAAGAATAATAAGAAGGAAAATAAGAAGAATAAGAAGAATATAAGCTTTAATCTATATCATTGGATACATAATTATGATATAATGTTTTATGTTTATTTGTGTCATTATTATTATTTGACGAGGGGAATACAATGAAGGAAATTGTTGTTGATGCAAAAATTGAGGAGTTTGATAAAGTATTAGATTTTATCAATGAGAATCTGGATAGTATAGAATGTCCAGTAAAAGCAAAACGTCAGATAGACATATCCGTAGAAGAGATATTTGTTAATATAGCACATTACGCTTATGGCTCAGAAACCGGTCAGGCCAGAATCAGTTTTGAAAATGCAGATGATCCTAAATCAGTCAGGATAACATTTGTGGACAGGGGTGTTCCATATGATCCGCTGGCAAAGGATGACCCGGATGTATCACTTTCTATAGAGGAAAGAGAAGTAGGAGGCCTGGGTATATTTATGGCAAAGAATCTTATGGATGAAATGCGCTATGAATTTAAGGATGGCTGCAATGTTCTGGTTTTAACAAAGAATATGTAATCTACCTGTGGAGCGAGATATGAATCTTTTGAGCAAAGAAAGAAAAAGAAATGCGATAATTCTGCTGATAATATATCTGATCTTTATAATACTCAGTATAGTTGTTCTGGCAATAAGAAAACCTGATCAGCTTAAAGCGGAATATGTCCTGAATGCCGGTGTGGATATTTTCGGACTGGTTATGGGGTGTGTCCTCTTTATATGTTGTCTTATCGATGTTCAAATGAGCGGGATCAGAAATAAGTATTTTATAAATCTGATTAATGTTACATGTGTCGGATTATTCACTGACCTTATTGCATGGATCGTGGATGGAGTACCATCACTTAATTACATCAATGTTGTAGACAATACCTTGTATTATATAACGATGCCCGTTGAAGCTTTTTTCTTCTGGCTATATGTTAGTTCGATTTTTGGTTTGGAGAACAGGAAAGAGAAGCTTATAAACAAAGTTATGGAAATAGGGCTTGTTATTTCTGTTATCGGCCGTATATTAAACATTTTCTTTGGATACTATTTTACAGTCGACAATTCTGGGCATTATTCCAGAAGCGCCGGTTATCCTATATCTATGATATATGCTTTTTTCACAACTGTGGCCACATTATATCTTATTAACCAGAACAGAAAGAAACTACAGAAGTTTCAGATTGCAGCACTCATTATATATATTTTTCTTCCATTCGCAATTAGTATATTTACGATGTTCAGTTATGGATTATCATTTAATTA
Organism: uncultured Lachnospiraceae bacterium; assembly: GCA_902782965.1. Lineage (GTDB taxonomy): Bacteria > Bacillota > Clostridia > Lachnospirales > Lachnospiraceae > Eubacterium_Q. Next base: position 563 of record CACZPG010000186.1, on the reverse strand, counting down.
TGGTGTTATAATGATAGTGATGCTGCTCATGTATTGCGTGATCAATATCATTCAGGGCAGGGATAAGGTTATTAGTGACAGAGAGCTTAAGACAGCAGCGGTTATTCAGGAAAGTGTTATTCCTCATATTTTTCCGCCGTTTCCTGATCGAGAGGAACTGGATCTGTATGCTTCAATGGATGCTGCCAAGGAAGTTGGTGGTGATTTCTATGACTTCTTTCTTGTGGATGATGATCATCTATGTCTTGTCATAGCTGATGTTTCCGGCAAAGGAGTTCCGGCTTCTCTGTTTATGATGGTTTCCAAGACTCTGATTAAGTCACATATAATGGCAGGAGAGAGTCCTGGCAAGGCTCTTGAAAATGTAAATAACATTCTGTTGGATGGAAATAATACAGATATGTTCGTGACCGTTTGGATTGCAATCATATGTACTTCTACAGGCAAGGGAATAGTTGTAAATGCCGGACATGAGGATCCTGCATTTATGAGAAGCGGTAGTGATTTTGAACTGATCAAGTACAGACATTCACCTGCGGTTTCAACTATGGAGGATATTCCGT
>CACZPG010000185.1 GCA_902782965.1 uncultured Lachnospiraceae bacterium | reverse complement strand
GGGACCGTTGCGGGACTCGGTGCTTAGCGACTCAGCCTCCTTGTGTGGCTGAGAGCTTAGCATCCGCTAGGGGCCCCGCACCGTGCGAGAGCAGTGTCCTCTCAGACAAACAACTCGTGACAGCGAAGCAAAAAGTCACCGCGGAGATAAGTCTAAAGTTGCATATATCTCAAGACGAATCTGACAGTAGATTTTCAAAATAATCTGACAGTGGATTTGACAAAAAGAGTACATAAATATAAAATAACCATAGTTTATTAATAACATTATAGTTGAATATTAAATGTTCAGTTTTTGGGAGGTATAGAAATGGACGACAACCAAATGAATCAGAATCCATATGGACAGCCAACAGAGCCTGTAAATCCATATGGGGCACCGGTGCCGGAAGCAGCACCGGCAGCAGATGCAAATCCGTATACATCACCAGTACCGGAGGCAGCACCGGCAGCAGATGCAAATCCGTATACATCACCAGTACCGGAAGCGGCACCGGCAGCAGATGCAAATCCGTATACATCACCAATACCGGAAGCAGCACCGGCAGCAGATGCAAATCCATATACAGGACAGCCGGCTATGGAGCCTGTGCAGGATCCATATGGACAGCCTGAGCAGGAAATGGATATGTTCGGAAATCCTGTAAATAACAGTCAGCCTTCAGCAGGCCAGAGTTATGGTAGTCAGCCGGGTATGGGCGGACAGGATCCTTACGGACAGCCACAGAATATAGGTGGACAGGATCCTTACGGACAGCCCCAGAATATGGGTGGACAGGATCCATATGGACAGCCACAGAATATGGGTGGACAGGATCCTTACGGACAGCCGCAGAATTTTGGTGCAGCTCCAGCCACAGGAATGAATCAGAGTTATGGTGCCGGTCAGACCGGTGGATCACAGAATTATGGCTCAAGTCCTTATAGTGGTAATCAGACATATTCTAATTCGGTTCCGAATTATCAGACATCTTCCTATACAAGTGCAGAGCCGGAGGATGGTAAAGCACTTGGTGGACTTATCTGTTCTATTCTTTCAGTTCTCTGCTGTTTCGGTATCATTACAGCACCTATCGGAATGATACTAAGCAGAACAGCTATTAATGCAGGAAATACAAGTGGTAAGGCAAGAGCAGGATGGGTTCTTGGAATTATAGGATTAATAATTAATATCCTTATAATTGTTGGATATATAGTATTTGGAATTATGGTAGCAAAAGAAATGTAATTTTCAGAATTTGTAGTTTTCAGGCAGGGCGTGAGTCCTGCCTGTTTCTTCCAAAGCTTCGTTATGTCCTTTCAGGGCGGCAAAAGGCGCAAATATCTTGGCCCTGGCTCCGCGGGACATCTTGGGGTGTTTTATATCGAAGTCGTCACCGTTATGTTCGGGACGGCTTTTATTTATTATATCGTCATATTCATGTGAATTCATTCAGGTAACCTCCGGAAATCGTTGGTTTAGAGTATTATCATAGTTTCGGGGACTGTAAATCCGTGAGAGCTGATCCGGCAGAATAGAAATATCAACGGGTCAGCTCCGATGTCCGCCTATCTGGGAATTTCGTTCTATTGTAGTTGCTCCATCAAGCAGATCCGTTCCTTTTAGCATTGCGTTCTTGCCGAATCTGTCCTGAATCTCTATCATTGCTTTCTGAAGCTTTCTTTCCTGTTCCTCTTTCTCAACGTCAGTGAATATATCATATTGGATATAACTGGACTGTTCTTCTTTCAGGTCGTTGGCGGAAATCGTGATTCTCCTGACGGAAACGCCGGGTGTCACAATCCTGTCATACAGCTTCAGCATATGATCTTTGATCACACTGGTGGAGCTGGTCAGTTTTCCGAAATTGGCCGTGCCGTGAGAGGGAACAGGAACAACTCTTCCATAATAATCCATCTGGACTTCACCGTGATAGGTATCGTTATCAACGTTTTCTCTGTCATAATTAATCATTAAGGTGAAAGAAGAGGATATGAATCCTTTTCGAACCATATCAAGCACCAGGTTTTCAGTCATTTCACTTACAATGATCCGGGCTTTCTCGGTGCTATAGGGCTCCTTAAGAACCTGTCCGGAGGATAAGGATCTGGAATCGGTTTTGTAATTCTTGATATCGCTGATTTCGGTGGGTTCAATTCCCCAGGCATGATCTATCAGAATTTCGGCGTCGATTCCAAACAGCTTATACAGATATTCCTCGTTATAAAGGCTTTCACGGGCCAGATCTCCCATTGTATATACACTGATTTTTTCAAGCCTTCTTGCGGTGCCTCTTCCGATACGCCAGAAGTCTGTGATGGGTTTATGCCCCCAGAGTATACGCCGGTAGGACATCTCATCCAGCTCAGCTATTCTCACTCCATCTTTATCAGCTTCCATATGCTTGGCAACTATATCCATTGCTATCTTAGCCAGATACATATTGGTCCCGATTCCTGCAGTAGCCGTGATTCCGGTTTCAGACAGTACTCTTCTTATCATGGTAATGGCCAGTTCATGAGCCGTCATATGGTAATTCTTCAGATAGCTTCCGGCATCAATAAATACTTCATCTATGCTGTAAACATGAATATCATCTTCAGAAATGTAATTAAGATAGGTGTTGTAGATAAGTGTGGAGTATTTGATATATAGTGCCATTCTTGGTGGAGCGATAATGAAATCTATATGCTTGCCGGTACGTTTCTCTATATCGCCTAGGGCTTTCTTCACTTCAAAGAGTCTGGCTCTTCCTGAAATACCGTAGGCCTTTAATGAAGGAGAAACTGCGAGACAAATGGTCTTGTCAGTTCTTGATTCATCTGCAACCACAAGATTGGTAGTCAGTGGATCAAGGCCTCTTTCAAAACATTCAACGGAGGCGTAGAAGGACTTCAGATCTATGGCAATATATCGCATTTTGTTTTCCATAATATTCCTCCGTAGATTTATTAAACCTTAAGATTATCACATCCGATTATGACATAACTCCCAATATAAAACAACCGTCGAAAACATTCGGATGCATTAACTTTGGGGATATGATATAATTAACATAATATATGTGGCTATTTCAGCATATATTTTGGAGGGGAGCTATGAATTTAAATATTGAGGTTCAATTATGTGGGTTATTCTTTGACCTTATACTTATATATTTCATAGTAAGACACGAAACAGTAGGTCTGTATAGTGAGAGAATATTTAAGAGATGTATAGTCATTTATACCGGCTGTATAGTACTGGATATTCTTTCAGTTCTTGGTATTGTCTACAGGGCGTCTCTTCCGCCTTTTGTCACACTGTCTTTGTGTAAGGCATATCTGATTTCTCTTGTTTTCTCATCCTATTTTGCGTTTGTATATTCTTATAGTGATGTTCTTCACCTGAGGGAAAATGAATTCTTTAAGAAGGGAGTATTTGCTCTCTTTATATCTGCTGCTATTATAATAGTTTTGGCACCTGTTGAGTATTATCATGCAGGCAGGGTAGTATATTCTCATGGAGCTTCAGTCGTTGCAGCATTTGTTTTCTCTCCGATTTTTCTTCTTTCTGCTCTGATCTGTACAATAGTGTATGCTAAAAGTATGAATCCTCATAGAATAAAGGCTGTAAGAACCTGGATGATCATTGAATTGTTTGCGGCTGAAATACAGTTCGTTTTTCCACATATGCTTCTTGTAGGCTTTGGTTCATCTCTGGGACTTTTTATTCTGTATGCGGAGTTGGAGAATCCTGAGGTTTACCTGGACAGAAATATTGGCTGCTTTACTCTGGATACCTTCAATATGTATATCAGTCAGGAATATGCTGATATCAAGAAATTCTCCAGTATCATCGTGTGTAACAAAGAAGAATGGAAGCTTGGAGAAGAACAGGAGAAGGCTATTCTTCTGGAAATGGCAGGTTACCTTAATTCTTTTGGCGGGTCTAAGCTTTTCAGACTTTCCAGAAATGATTTTGTGCTTATCTATGATAAGAATGAACAGGAAATGAATGAAATCGAAAGTGCGGTCAATCTTGATGTTATCAGGCAGAGATTCGACCAGGGCTGGGGAAAGGCCGGAAATCTCAATACGAGATTCCTGTATATTCCGGACAGTAAAGCCGCAGGCTCCCTGGATGAATATGTTGCCATTTATATGAGATACAGGGATAGCTTTAAGGGAGAAGAGAAGCTTAAGACTCTGGATGAATCTGCAGGTGAGAGCATACGTGAATTCAATAATATGACCAAGGAAATCAGGGATGCGCTTCAGAATGACAGGATAGAGGTATTCTTCCAGCCAATTTATTCCATAGAGACCGGCAAATTTGTATCTGCTGAAGCATTGGCCAGGATGAGAGGCGAAGATGGAAAACTTATAATGCCGGGTAAATTCATTCCGGTAGCCGAGGAATCAGGACTTATAGCTGAAATAGGTGAAAGAGTATTTGAGAAGACCTGTCGCTTTATTAAGGACAGAAAGCTTTATGATATGGGTATCGAATATGTTGAGGTTAATCTGTCGGTAGCTCAGTGTGAGAATCCAAAGCTTTCGGATATATATAAGGAAATAATGGAAAGAACAGGTCTGGATCCACGTTATATTAATCTTGAGATTACTGAAAGTTCCACTCTTATACAGCGTTCGGTTCTCCTTGATAATATGAAGAAGCTGATTGAAGCCGGATGTAATTTCTCTCTGGATGATTTCGGAACAGGCGAATCGAATCTGAACTATATAGTTGATATGCCTGTAAAGATAGTTAAATTTGACAGAAAAATGGTTCAGGACTATTTCAATCTTGAAAGAGCTCAGGTAGTTATGACAGCAACCGTCGGCATGATCAAGGAACTGGGGCTTAAGATTGTGGCAGAGGGCGTTGAAACCGAGGAACAGGTTGAAGGTATAAAGGCTTTGGGAATAGATTACATTCAGGGCTTCTATTTCTCTAAACCTATTTCGGGTAATGATTTTGTGGAGTTTATTGAGAAGAATAATAATGGCCGGGATTAAGCCGGTATTATTTGAGCAATAAGAAATTAACGAAGGAGGATACAATGAATCTGCCTAAGGATCCGATTATGTTATACAGTTATATAAATACTCAGCTTAGAGATAATTATTCTTCTTTGTCAGAGTTTGCCGCCAGTGTCGGAGCTGACGAGAAGGAAATTACGGATATTCTGGCTGATGCAGGTTTCAGATATGATTCCGAGGGGAATCGTTTCGTACAATCATAAGATTGTTGGAAATGTTTTCGGTTGCATAAATTTTTGAAATAATATATAGTAACATTTGGACTTAAGGTTAGAAATGTATAACTTTGATGTAGCCGGGGCTTACTACTATATAACTGTTAATATAATTTATCACAAAAGGAGATACATAACATGAGTAAGAAACCTGTAGTTTTAATGATTCTTGACGGATATGGTGAGTCAGATATTCAGGACTCCAATGCTATTTATATGGCAAATACACCTGTAATGGATAAGCTTAAAGCAGAGTGCCCATATAAGAGAGGTTTTGCTTCAGGAATGGCGGTAGGACTTCCTGATGGACAGATGGGAAATTCAGAAGTCGGACATATGAATATGGGTTCAGGAAGAATCATTTATCAGGATCTGACACTTATTACGAAATTTATAGAGGATGGAGAATTCTTCAAGAACGAAGAACTTCTCAGAGCTATCAATAATTGTAAGGAAAAGGGAAGTGATCTTCATCTCTGGGGACTTCTTTCAGACGGAGGAGTTCACAGTCATAATACACACCTTTATGCAATCCTTGAGCTCTGTAAGAAGGAAGGTTTTGAGAACGTATATATTCATCCTTTCTTTGATGGAAGAGATACACCACCGGCTTCAGGTAAGGATTACCTTCAGGAACTTGTGGATAAGACAAAGGAAATCGGAGTCGGCAAGGTGGCTTCTCTCAGCGGTCGTTACTATGCTATGGACAGAGATAATAACTGGGATCGTATCCAGAAGGCTTATGATTCACTGGTTATCGGAGAGGGAATCAAGGCAACCGATCCTGTTCAGGCAATGCAGGATTCTTATGACAATGGAGTTACAGATGAGTTCGTTATTCCGACAGTTATCACAGATGAATCAGGAAATCCTCTTTCACTTGTTAAGGAGGGCGACTCTGTAATATTCTTCAATTTCCGTCCTGACAGAGCAAGAGAGATAACCAAGGCTTTCTGTTTCACAGATGAGGATATTGCGGCACAGCCGGGAGATGCTGACGATACAAAATGCATTAAGTTCCTTAAGAGAGCTAATGGTTATATGCCAATTACTTATGTTTGCTTCAAGGACTATGATGAAACAATTCCTAATAAATTCGTAGCCTTCAAGAAACAGGAGATTACAAATACCTTTGGTGAATACCTTGCAAAGAATGGACTTAAGCAGCTCAGACTTGCTGAGACAGAGAAATATGCTCATGTAACCTTCTTCTTCAATGGAGGACTTGAGGAACCTAATAAGGATGAATCCAGAATCCTGGTTAATTCACCTGCTGTTGCAACCTATGATCTTCAGCCGGAAATGAGTGCTCCTGAAGTATGTGAGAATCTTGTAAAGGCTATTAAGTCTGATGAATATGATGTAATAATCATCAATTTCGCTAACCCTGATATGGTTGGTCATACAGGAGTTCTTGAAGCAGCAATTGCAGCTGTAGAAACTGTAGATAAATGTGTAGGAGAAGCGGTAGAAGCAGTTAAGGAGAAAGATGGAGTTCTCTTTATCTGTGCAGATCACGGAAACTGTGAGCAGATGAAGAATTATGAGACAGGTGAACCTCATACTGCACACACAACCAATCCTGTTCCATTCATTCTCTACAATTATGATGATTCCTATACACTTAAGGACGGTGGAAAACTGTGTGACATAGTTCCTACTCTTCTTGAAATCATGGGACTTGAGCAGCCTGCAGAAATGACAGGACAGTCACTTCTTGTTAAGAAAAACTAATATGATTAATCCGAAGGCTTCCTCTTCAGAGGGAGCCTTCTTTATAAAAATTACCAACATAGAGCATAGATTTTAAGGCATTTTCACGAAATTTTTTTTGCTTCTTACTTTCATTGAATTACTGTGTTAATATGAATATGTATGACGCATTAGTAACTTAATAAGTAGTTGAATAGAGGTGTTTTGAAATGTTTGATGTAGGTGATTATATTATTTACGGTAATAGTGGCGTCTGCAAAATAAACAAGATTGGCCCCATGAAAATGGCGGGTGCTGTACGAGACAGACTCTACTATACAATGGTTCCATGTTATATCAGAGACAGTGAGATATTTACTCCTGTTGATAATGACAGAGTCGTTATGAGAAAGGTTATGACGAAGGAAGAGGCCGAGGATTTCATAGGCAGTATCGGAAATATCGGAACCCTGGAAATCATTGAAGAAAAGAGAAGAGAACAGGAATATAAGCAGGCGGTGCTTACCTGTGATCCGGTTATTATTGTTGAACTAATGAAGACCATTTCCATCAGAATGGAAGAACGTATATCTGAAGGAAAAAAGGTAACAGCTGCTGATGCAAAGTATTATCATATTGCTGAGGATAGCCTCTATGGTGAGATAGCGGTTTCTCTTGGCATGGATAAGGATCAGGTTCGTGACAGCCTGAAGGACAGAATAGAAGAGGGTATCAGACAGACGGCATAACAGTTCGTAGTATTTTCCAGAGGCATAGACTGATTAATATGCCTGTTTAAAACAGTTGGATAATAGTTTTATATGTGTTAGAATTAGAGAGGTTGGTAGTATCGCTATTAACCTCTTTTTCTATTATTTTTTCTTCTTCATTAAGAAGAAGAGATTCCGGATATAATCCGGAAGAGGTGAGTATCAGAATTGGATAAGAATGAAATCTACAGCATTACAATTGAAGATATGACTGAGGATGGTCTTGGTATCGGGCATATAGACGGTATGGCAGTATTTGTAAAGGATACTGCTCCCGGAGATGAGGCTGAGATCAGAATAGTAAAGGTTAAGAAGACCTATGCTTACGGAAGACTGGAGAAACTGAATGTTCCTTCCGAATACAGAATAGAACCTGAGTGTCCCATGGCGGCAAGATGCGGTGGCTGCACTCTTCAGCATATCAGTTATGAGGCTGAGCTGGAGCTTAAGAAGAAGAGAGTTCTTAGCTGTCTTTCCCATATTGGAGGAATAGAAGCTCCGGAACAGTATCTGGATGAAGTCTGTGGCATGAATAAGACCGGAGATACAGAGCTTAGTCCTTCGTATCTCAGGTACAGGAATAAGATGCAGTTTCCGGTGGGAAAAGACAAGGATGGAAATACTGTTACAGGCTTCTATGCAGGAAGGACTCACAGTCTTATTCCTATAGAGGATTGTCTTACGGGACATCCTGTTAACAGATATATAACTGCAGCGGTATGTCACTGGGCAGATAAATATAAGATCAGTGTCTATGATGAGAAGGTTAACAAAGGGCTTCTGCGACATATTCTGACCAGAGTCGGATTCCGGACAGGAGAACTGATGGTGTGTCTTGTCATTAACGGAAATAAGCTGCCTTTTGCTGAGGAACTTAACCATAGTCTTGAACTCTCAATCCGTGAATATAATGCTGAAGGTGATTCTGAGATAAATCTTAAATCGGTTGTTATAAATATAAATCGAAAAGCGACCAATAAGATTCTGGGAGAGGAAACCAGAACACTGTATGGAGCGGATCATATTATTGATTATATCGGTGATATCAAATTTCAGATATCTGCCCAGTCTTTCTATCAGGTTAATCCGGTTCAGACCTTTAATCTGTATAGCAGAGCTCTTGAATATGCCGGGCTTAATGGCAATGAAAAGGTCTGGGATATGTATTCTGGGATAGGGACAATTTCACTGTTTCTTTCCCAAAAGGCCAGTAAAGTATATGGTGTTGAGATAATTCCTCGGGCAGTGGAAGATGCGAAGAAGAATGCTGCTCTGAACGGGATTATAAATGCGGAGTTTTTTACTGGCAGTGCTGAAGATGTGGTTACTGAATTATATCAGGATAAACAGAACTCTGATTATAAGGCGGAGGTGGTAGTGGTGGATCCGCCGAGGAAGGGTTGTGACAATAAACTTCTGGAAACAATAATCAGTATGTCACCAGAGAGAATGGTATATGTATCCTGTAATCCGGCGACTCTGGCAAGGGATCTGGTGGTTCTCAGAAACGGCGGATTTCAATTAAGAAGAGTCTCAATCTTTGATCAGTTTTCGAGAAGTATGCACGTGGAGACTGTAGTGCTTCTTGAAAGAAATTAATAATATAAAAACTATATGGGGTATTTGATTTACAGACATAAATTATGATGAAGGAAGGTATTAGTTTATGACTGAACAGGAGTTGATTTTTAAGAAGATAGCCGAAACCTTACTGGTGGACTATTCCAGTGTTTATTACGTAAATGCTGTCACAAATAAATATTGTTGGTATTCGGTGAATCCTCAGTTTCATTCGCTGAGTCTTGAACAGGGCGGGGATGATTTCTTCAAGAATATCATCAGAGACTGTAAGCAGGTTGTATATGAAGAGGATCAGCATATTTTCATTGAAGATATCCAGAAGGATAATCTCCTTAATGCTATGAAAAAAGGAACCATGCAGAGTATAGAATACAGACTGGTTATTGATGGGGTTCCTACCTGGCATTCTCTCAGGCTTATCAGAGGATTGGATGAGGCTTCGGAATATTTCATTCTCGGTGTTATCAATATAGACGAGGAATACAGAAGAAAAGAAGCAGAGAAGGAAACCGCACGACAGAAGGAGATTTATGATCAGATTACAGCGAGTCTGGCTGAGAGATATGATACCTTATATTATATTGATATTGATACAAATACCTATCTGGAAATATCCTCTACGGATGAATATAAGAAATTAAATGTTCCTGCTACCGGAAGGGATTTCTTTGCTGAGAGCAGGAGGAGTATACGTAAGTATGTTCATCCTGAGGATCAGGAAAAGGTAATTAGTATCCATTATAAAGATGTAATGCTCAGGAATCTGAAGGGTAGTGCTTCATTTTCTGCATCATATCGCCTTGTGGTGAATGGTCAGGTGAAATATATCAGACATTCTGAGTTCATGGCCAAGGATAAGAAGCATATTATTGTATGTATTGAAAATATTGATGAAGAGATTAAGGAAAGGCTTGCTATTAAGGAAACTCAGAAGAGGAGTATTACTTATGCCCAGATAGCAGAGAGTCTGGCTCTGCATTATGATCTGATATATTACGTGGATCGACACAGTTTGCACTATATGGAGTTTTCAACTCATAAGTTATATGGAGAACTTGAGATTCAGGAAGAGGGAGATGAATTCTTTAAAACAGCGAGAACTAATGCTGACCGTGTTGTATTTCCTGAGGACAGGAATAGACTGAAACTCTTTCTTGATAAGGATAATTTTATAACCAATCTGGAAGAGAGAAGACAACTGGTGGAAGATTACCGTATGGTGGTTGATGGTGGGAAACCTCAATACACACGTATGACAGTTATGTGGTCTTCAGATAAAAGTCACTTTATTATATGTGTTGAGAATCGCGAGGAGGATGTCAGAAAAGAGAAGGAACATCTGAAGGCGCTTTCCATGGCTAACGAGATGGCCAGAAGAGATGGACTTACAGGAACTAAAAATAAGACAGCTTATCATGAAGCAGAGAAGGAAATCCAGGATAAGATAGCTGATAAAACTAATGAGCCTTTTGGAATCGTAATCTGTGATATCAATGAACTGAAGCTTATTAATGATACTGAAGGTCATAAAGCAGGTGATGAATATATTAAGGCAGCTTGTAAAATGATCTGTCGTGTATTTAGTCACAGTCCGGTTTTCCGTGTTGGAGGCGATGAATTTGCAATAATTCTCAGGGGACAGGATTTTGAAAATCGTGAGAGCCTTATGTCAGGCCTGAAGAGACAGGTTGATGAACATGCGACCTTGGGAGAGGGGGCTGTTGTAGCTTGTGGTATGGCAGAGTTTCAGCCTTATGAGGATAGCACGGTAGAAGATGTTTTTAATCGGGCTGATCTTCGTATGTATGAAGATAAGAATAAACTCAAAGAACAGAAGCTTATCAGAGAGAGTCATTCACTAAAGGAAAAGGCAGAGTTTAAGGTTATTACCGAGGATAGAAGGAAACAGCTGGATGCTCTGTATAAGTCCTTCGAAATCGTATCTGAAGGAACCTATGTATATCTCTGCGATATGAAGTATGATTTCTCAAGATGGAGCAAAAATGCTGTAGATACCTATGGACTTCCATCTGAATACATGTATGGTGCAGGAGATATCTGGGAGAATCATATTCATCCTGAAGATCGTGATGCCTATCATAAGGGAATAGATGAGATATTCTCCGGAAATGCAGCAGGTCATGATATGCAGTATCGTGCCAGAAGAACTAATGGTGAATATGATGTATGTACCTGCAGAGGCACTGTGATTCGTGATCTGAACGGAGAACCTGATTATTTCGCAGGAACAATCCGTAATCACGGAATACAGGGACATATTGATTCCCTTACCGGTCTCAGAAATCAGTACGGATTCTTCGAGGATCTGGATATATGTATTAAGAGAAATTCTCAGATAAATACAGTTCTGATCGGTATCAGCAAATTTTCTGAAATTAATGAAATGTATGGGTATCATTTCGGAAACCGGGTGCTTCAGCTATATGCAAGAAAGCTTTTTGAATCGGTTGGAAACACCGGACATATATACCGTATAGATGGAACTAAGTTTGCAGTTATCAGTAATGCTCTTTCAATAAGTGATATTATTGGAGAATATAATAAGTTCCGCAGATATTTCAGGGAGAGCTTTGAGGTGGATGATAAGAAGATTCTCCTCGACATTAATTGTGGTGCACTCACAGTGGATCATTTCGATATTGATTCACAGACTATTTATGCATGTCTGAATTTTGCATATGGTGAGTCTAAGACCCGTCGTCAGGGAGAGTTGGTAGAGTTCCATAATGATCTGAATGATGATAACCGACAGAGGCTGGAGAAACTGCATTCTATCCGTGCATCAATTATGCGTGGTTATAAAGGTTTCTATTTATTATATCAGCCGGTTGTTGATGCTAAAACAGAGAAGCAGATCAGTGCTGAGGCACTGCTTCGCTGGAAGAATAAAGAGTATGGTACTGTTCCTCCGGATCAGTTTATTCCACTTCTGGAATCAGATCCGCTGTTTCCATCATTAGGAGAATGGATTCTGAGAGAAGCGGTTTCGGCTGCAAAGAAGATACTTAAGGCTAATCCGGGTTTTGTAATAAATGTAAATCTTTCATATACCCAGCTTGAGAAACCTGATTTTGCTGATATGGTTATCAGAATACTGAATGAACTTAATTATCCACCGGAACATCTCTGCCTGGAGGTTACTGAGAGATGCCGTCTCCTGGATATGCAGCTTCTCAAAAACGTACTTACAAATCTGAAATCCAGAGGAATACTTATAGCTCTGGATGATTTCGGAACAGGATTCTCATCCGTAGGAATCATAAAGGAGCTTCCTTTCGATATAATTAAGATTGATAGAAGCTTCGTACAGAGAATAGAAGAAGATGCAACTGAGAGAGAGCTGATCAAGAATTTCTCAAACCTTGCAACTCTTTTCGGAGCGAAGGTATGTGTGGAAGGTATTGAGACTGAGGGTATGAAGGATATACTTCAGACTTTCCATGTAGAAAGCTTCCAGGGATATTATTATGCGAAACCACTTAAGATTGAAGATTTCTTTGACTGGAACAGCAAAAGAGAAGAAGATACTTCTGAAAATAAATGATACAACGAAAGAAGAGGAATAGATTTTGAAGAAGCTTTTCATTGCAGAGAAGCCATCTGTGGCACAGCAGTTCGCTGACGCACTCAAGGTAAAGGGTGCAAGGAAGGATGGGTATCTGGAAGATGAAAACTATATAGTTACATGGTGTGTAGGACATCTGATAGGAATGAGTTATCCGGATGCCTACGATGAGAAACTGAAGAAATGGTCTATGGATACCATTCCTTTCATTCCGGAGAGTTATAAATACGAAGTGATTCCGGCAGTTAGCAAACAGTTTAATATTGTAAAGGGGCTTCTTAACCGCGACGATGTAGAGACCATATATGTCTGTACTGACTCGGGGCGTGAGGGAGAATATATCTACAGACTGGTGGACATGCAGGCGGGAGTCCCTGCTTCAAAAGACAGAAGAAGAGTATGGATTGATTCTCAGACTGAGGAAGAAATACTCAGGGGGATCAGAGAGGCTAAACCTTTGGCGGAATATGATAATCTTGGCTGCTCGGCATATCTCAGAGCGAAGGAAGATTATCTGATGGGAATTAATTTCTCCAGGGCATTGACGCTTAAATATTCATATCCGGTGAAGCAGTATCTGGGAGTGGATAAATGCGTCATAGCTGTTGGACGAGTTATGACCTGTGTGCTTGGAATGATAGTAAGAAGAGAAAGGGAAATCAGAGAATTTACTCCCACCCCTTTCTACAGAGTTCTTGCAAAGATAGGCAAGAAGCCTGAGGAAGCTGATAATACTACATTGTTCAGTGCAGAGTGGAAGGCGGTGGAAGGAAGCATATACTTCAACAGCCCTAAGCTGTACAAAGAAAACGGTTTCAAAGAGAAGGTTGATGCTGAGCAGCTGATAGAATACTGTGATAATCCTGTTCCTGTGGAGATGAAGATTAAGGAACTTACGAAGAAGACAGAGAAGAAGAATCCGCCGATGCTGTATAACCTGGCAGAGCTTCAGAATGACTGTTCCAGATTGTTCAAGATAAGTCCTACAGAGACCTTGAATACAGTGCAGGAGCTGTATGAGAAGAAACTGGTAACCTATCCGAGAACTGACGCAAGAGTTCTGTCTACGGCTATTTCCAAGGAGATAGATAAGAATATCAGAGGACTCTGTAATTTCGATAAGCTGGCGCCCTTTGCTCAGAATATAATCAATCAGGGTGGATATAAGGGAATCGCCAAATCCAAATATGTAAATGATAAACTGATAACAGATCACTATGCCATTATACCTACCGGACAGGGGCTTGGACAGCTTGGAAAATTGTCTTCTATACAGGCGTCTGTATATGAACTGATCGCCAGAAGGTTTCTGTCGATATTTTATCCGCCGGCTGAGTATAAGAAGGTAAATCTGATACTGACAAGAAAGACTGAGGAATTCAGTGCTTCCTTTAAGGCCCTCGAGAAGCCGGGCTATCTGGTTATTGCTGATCCTAACTTCGGAAAGAAGAAAGCTAAGGATGCAAATGGGAATTCGGTATCTGAGAGCGGTGACTCTGAAGCAAAGAATAGTCAGGAGGAAGGCTCAGGCAGTGAGAATGATTCACAGGATCAGGCAGCTGCTGAGGAAGTTCTCCAGTATATCTCCGGACTCAGAAAAGGGTCGGTGCTTTCCTGTAATGGCTTCGAGATCAAAGAAGGAACTACAACACCTCCGAAGAGATACAGTTCCGGTTCCATCATCCTTGCAATGGAAAATGCCGGACAGCTGATCGAAGACGAGGAACTTCGTGAGCAGATCAAGGGAAGTGGTATAGGTACCTCAGCTACCAGAGATTCCATTATTACCAAGCTCGTAAATAATAAATATATAAGTCTTAATAAGAAGACACAGATTCTGACGCCTACATTTCTCGGTGAAATCATATATGATGTTGTTCTGTATTCTATTAACGGCCTGCTAAGAGCTGATCTTACTGCCAGCTGGGAGAAGGGGCTTACCGGAGTTGCAGAAGGAAATATTTCGGAACAGGAATATATGAGTAAGCTGTCGGATTATGTAGTGAAGTATACGAATGCGGTAAAAGGAGTTCGTAATCAGAATCAGATGCATCTGATCTTTGATAAGACGAAGCCTTTTTACAGTAAGGGAAAGAAGAAATAGAGTATAATTAAGGACAGTTAGAAATAGATTTTGTTTGACAATAATCGAGTTCCGCACTATAACTATGTGGGAGGATGGATTATGAAACAGGGGATTGTAGTAGTCAGTCATGGTACTGCAGATCAGGAGGCCAGACAGAGAACTCTGGAAGATTTTATGCTTTCGATTGGTGACCGTCTGGAGGAGGCTGAAATAGTAAGTGCCTTTACTGACAGCGATGTAAGAAGAATGCTTCGTGAGAAGAGTGGAGAGAAGGTGCAGAATGTTAAGGCTGCGATCCTGTCCATGAAAGAGAAGGGTATCACTCATCTTACGATCGTTACAACTGAAATAATTGAGAGCTTCGGGAATAAGAAGCTCAGAGAAGAGATAAGCGGGCTGGCAGGCTTCTTTAAAGAGGTTCATATTACTAAGCCGCTTATTTCAAGTAGTATGGATGCTGAGATTACTGCGAGGGCATTTCTTGGTGCATTTGGTGATATCATTGGTGATGATACATTAATAGTCATTGCTGAGGATAATAAAACAGTTTATGAGGATCCTGAATATTCGGAAATGTTCTTCGGGGAAGAGCTGTTTGATAAGCCGCTGGAATGTCTGCAGGATAATCTGCGAAAGGTTATACCGAACAGTTATGTGGCATCTGTTCACGGAAGCAGGAAGTTATATAAAGTTATAAAAGAAATAAATGCCGGTGATAATCAGATTGATAATCAGTCAAATGAATCCGCTGGTGCTGTATCCGGTGAGCCTGAGAGAAAGAGAATAGTACTTATTCCGCTGGAATTCATCGCCGGAGAGGTGATTGAGAATGAAGTGTCCCGTGAATTTAAAGGGCTGATCACCAGACTACAGGAGGAAGGCTATACAGTCGAGGAATACTTTAAAGGACTGGGTGAATATGATGCCTTCCAGAGACTTTATCTCAGACATCTTTATGATGTAAGAGGATAAGGTTAGAATTTGAAAAGCAAAGCAATAATATGCTTCTGAAAAGTTATACGATAACTTTCCGAACAGGAGAATAATATGGAAATCATAATTGCAGGCTGTGGTAAGGTGGGACAGGCTATCGCCGCTAATCTTACTGCTGCCGGTCATGCTGTTACAGTTATGGATAAAAGCTTTGAAGCTTTATCCTCAGTTACAGGCACTGTTGATGTTATGGGGTTTCAGGGAGATTCCACCAGTATAAGCAGTCAGCTTGAAGCAGGAGTTAAGAATGCAGATCTTCTGATAGCAGTAACAAGTGATGATGAGATAAATATGCTTACTTGTCTGATCGCTAAGAAGACAGGTAGCTGCCAGACTATAGCAAGAATCAGAAATCCCCAGTATACTGATGAGATAAAATATCTCAGAAATGAATTGGGACTGTCCATGTCAATCAATCCTGAGATGGTTGCAGCAGAGGAAATTGTAAGGCTGATTCAGATCCCTTCTGCGCTGGAGGTTGATACCTTTGCAAAAGGAAAGGTAAGTCTGATAGGAATTCAGATTCCTGAGGAATCGATCCTTAATGAAATAAAAATTAAGGAGCTGCCGGCAAAGGCGGGGGCTAATGCCCTTATATGTGTTACCGAGCATGATAATGAAGTCATTATTCCTAACGGTGATACGGTTCTTCATTCGGGAGACAGGATTTCCATTACTCTCTCGATGGCTGATGTCAGTTCCTTCCTGAATAAGATAGGTATTAAGGCCAAGAAGATAAAGAATGTACTCATAGCCGGTGGTGGTACTATCAGCTATTATCTTGCTAAGAGGCTTATTGCTCTTAAGATAAATGTCAAGATAATTGATATTGACCGGAAGAGATGTGAAGAGCTTGCTGAGCTGCTTCCTAAGGCAATGATCATTCATGGCGATGCGACAGAGAAGAGACTGCTGATAGAGGAAAGCATTGAGGACATGGATGCTGTCTGCTGTCTGATGCATCAGGATGAAGCCAATATTCTTCTGTCCCTGTATCTGAATAAGCTTGATAATAAAATAAAGACAATAACCAGAATCCACAGAAATTCCTATGAGGATCTGGTAACTGAGCTTCCTGTAGGAAGAATCATCAGTACGAAGGAAATTACTTCGGACTATATTACAAGATATGTTCGTTCTATGCAGAACGCAGAGGGAAGTGAAGTTGAGTCTCTCTATCAGATAATGGAGAACAGAGTAGAAGCTCTTGAATTCTGTGTCGGTGAAGACTTCAGTTATGCCGGAACAGAACTGAAGGATCTGAAGCTTATTAATAATACACTCATCTGTTCCATCAGCAGAAACGGTAAGATCATCAGACCGGGTGGTCGTGACACGATGGAGTATGGAGACAGAGTTGTGGTAGTTACTACCAATAAAGGCCTGACAAGTATTCAGGAAATTATCGAGGGTTAAATGTCGCGGTGCGGCAGAATGTATTAAACTGATGAATCATAGAATTATAATCTACACATTAGGAAAAATAACGAGAATGATGGGGATACTCATGCTCATATCCGTGATAACGGGTTTGATTTATTCTGAGCGTGATGCATTAGGCGTTCTCGCGGTTTCTCTGGGAACGATTGTGGCAGGAACCTTGCTGCAGATCAAGAAACCTAAGAAAACTAATATCAGGGCTAAGGAAGGTTTTGCAATAACCGGCCTGGCCTGGCTCGTTATGAGTATAATAGGTGCCATACCATTTATGACTTCGGGTGTATTGCCGAACTTCACGGATGCTGTATTTGAGACAGCTTCCGGTTTCACGACTACAGGAGCTAGTGTTATTACCGATCTTGAGGTTGTGCCGAGATGTATACTTCTCTGGAGAAGCTTTACTCACTGGATAGGTGGTATGGGTATTCTTATGTTTATGCTTATATTTATACCGTCAAATGCAGATGAGATGAATATAATGCGTGCAGAAAGCCCGGGACCTTCGGTAGAGAAAATGGTTCCCAAGGTAAGGCAGACTGCATTTATTCTCTATGCTATCTACGGTGCTATTACACTTGCTTTGATAATTGCACTGATCATTTCCGGTATGCCGGTATTTGATTCTATCTGCCTGTCCTTTGGTACAGCAGGAACCGGTGGTTTCGGTATTCATGGAGACAGTATAGCTTCTTACAGTACGCTCAGCCAGAATATCATAACTGTCGGAATGCTTCTCTTCGGCGTGAACTTCAACGTATATTATTTAATGATCCTCAAGAAATTCAAGAGTCTTCTTCATTGTGAAGAAGTAATCTGGTATTTTCTGATATATTTCGCTGCAAGTATTATGGTGGCTCTTGGAACCTTCAGAGGTTTTCTGGGTATTACCGGCTGGGAGAATGTTGATTCCTATGCCTGCTTTGATTCTTTTGGCAAATCTCTTCAGAGTGCATTTTTCCAGGTGGCTTCTGTCATGACTACCACAGGATTTGCAACCACGGATTTCAATCAGTGGTCAGATATGTCCCGCGGAATAATGGTGCTCGTTATGTTCATCGGAGCCTGTGCCGGAAGTACCGGTGGTGGAATCAAGGTATCAAGATGCGTGCTGTACATTAAACAGCTGTTCAGAGAATTCAAGAATTACATTCATCCTAATTCTGTTAATAATGTAAAGCTGGACGGAAAGGTGGTTAATAACGATACCCTCCGTACAACTAATGTGTATATTATGGCATATATGATGGTGTATATCATATCATTTATTATTGTCTCGTTTAATGGTTTTGATATTGTCACCACATTTACATCTATCGCTGCAACTATCAATAATATTGGTCCGGGACTTGGCAAGGTGGGACCTGCAGGAAGCTTTTCGGGATTCAGTATTCTGTCTAAATGGGTATTTATCTTTGATATGATAGCCGGAAGACTGGAACTTATTCCTGTGCTTATTATGCTTGCGCCGGGTACATGGAGAAAGAAATAATGAAGTATAAACTTAAATCAGCACAACTTATTCCAATCAGTTTTCTGGCTGCAATAATAATCGGAACCATTCTTCTGATGCTTCCGGTATCGACGGCAAGTGGTAAGGGTGCGGATTTCGTTACGGCACTATTTACAGCAACCACATCCATATGCGTGACGGGACTGGTGGTTGTTGACACATTTGCATATTGGAGTCTCTTCGGCAAGATAGTTATACTGATAATGATTCAGCTGGGTGGACTCGGAATCATAACGGTAACCTCAGTACTCATGCTTATGATAAATAAGAGATTCACTCTCAGTCAGTCTCTTATGCTGCATGATGCTTTCAATCTGGATTCCATGTCAGGACTTATACGTTTTCTGGCCGGAGTTCTTAAAGGTACATTTCTTGTGGAAGGAATCGGTGCCCTTGTATATATGATTGTTTTTATTCCGAAATACGGTGCCGGAAGAGGCGTGTGGTATTCGGTATTTACGGCTATTTCAGCTTTCTGTAATGCGGGAATAGATATACTCGGACCTGACAGCCTGATTTCTTTTCAGAATAATAGTCTGGTTCTTATTAATACAATGTTTCTGATAGTTCTTGGTGGTCTTGGATACGTTGTATGGTTTGATATTATCAGTGGCTTCGGAAACGGAGCGAAGAAGAAGTATTCTGCCGGTCTGATCATCAGAAGATTCAGTGAACATACCAAGCTGGTTTTGTGGCTGACCATAGTTCTGATCCTGATAGGTTCGGTATCGGTTTATGTAATGGAATACAGCAATTCGGATACTATCGGTGAGATGTCAGGCGGATACAAAATCCTCAATTCCATATTTCAGTCGGTGACCTTCAGGACGGCCGGTTTCGCTGCAGTTCCACAGCAGAGTCTCAGGGATGGAAGCTGTCTGGTGGGAATAATACTGATGTTTATCGGAGGATCCCCTGTAGGAACAGCAGGAGGAATCAAGACGGTTACATTTTTCCTTGCTATACTGAATACGATATCCTTTATCCGTGGAAGAAATGAGAATGTAGTCTTTGGCAGGAAAGTGACTTCAGATATGATTCATAAATCAGCAGCCATAATAACGGTAAGCTTTATGGTCACATTTGTCTTTCTGGTTCTTCTGATTTGCATAGACGGTGTTCCGTTAATAGATGGAATGTATGAGATGTTCAGTGCTACAGCTACGGTCGGACTTTCAAGAGCCCTTACCCCGAGCCTCAGCACTTTAGGAAGATTATTAGTTGTCCTTGCGATGTATCTGGGTAGAATAGGTCCTATATCCATGGCGCTGTTCTTTAATTCAGGTGCAAATGACAGAAACTATGTCAGTTATGCTAAGGGTAAATTCTACGTAGGATAAGAAGGAGAATAATAATGGGTAAATCAATAGCTGTTTTTGGTCTTGGTCGTTTTGGAAAGAGTCTGGCACTTGAACTTCATGAATCCGGAGCGGATGTAATGGTAGTAGACAGGAATCCTGCACTGGTTGATGCATTCTCAGATAATGCGACCTATGCGATCAATGCAGACGTATCTAATCCGGATGCTGTTAAAGGTATTGGGTTAGAGGATATGGATGTTGTGGTAGTAGCCATGGGTTCTGACCTTACGGCAAGTATAATGGCTGTAATGGTTTCAAAAGAACTGGGAGTACCCTACGTAATGGCAAAGGCTTCCGATGAAAGAATGGGTGCGATTCTTAAGAAAGTAGGAGCTGATAAAGTTCTTTTCCCTGAAGAAGAATCCGGAGCAAGAACTGCAAGAATTCTGGTATCAGAAAGTTTCATGGATTATTTTGATATAGATGAGAATCTGTGTATGCTTGAAATGAAACCGAAGAAAGAATGGGTCGGAAAGAATCTGATGGAGCTGAATCTCAGAAAGAAATATAACCTGAATGTGGTAGCAATAAAGGGCAACACCAGGATGCATGCTTTCGTAGATCCTGAGAAACCCCTTAGTGAAGATACAGAGCTGCTGGTAATCGTAAAGAAATCAGATCTGAAGAATATAAATACGAAATAATTATTTGAAATGTTTTTTCGGCAGATCATTTTATCTTTGGATATTTCCGGGAAGATTAATATATGGGAATAAGATTAAGAATAAAACAATTTGTTATTTTAGCTATTATAGTATGTGCCGTTTTATCATTGACTTCCTGTGGGAAGCAGGAAGAAGCAGAACTGGCAGAGAAGACAATTGCTTATCTCTATATGCCTGAACTGATCGGTGTGTCTGAAATAAGTGCTTTAAAGAAACTTGAAGATATGGGTTTCTATAATGTAAAGTCTGAGTATGGTGAAAGCTCAGAATATGAGAAGGGTTTCGTGTACAGGCAGAGTATTCCCGCCAATTCGACGGTTGGAACGGATTTCGAAATAATACTATATGTATCAGACTGATCTGAAGATAATAAAACTCCGGTATTCGTGATTGAATACCGGAGTTTTTTG